>JBJEVW010000131.1:0-14826 GCA_051884735.1 Kiritimatiellia bacterium
ATGACCACCCGACGTCATAAGTTATGGACTGTCGTCAGAGAGATACGGCTAAAACCGGACAGAAAGGCGGTTGCGCCTAGCGGATGAAGAGGGTGTCCATTCGGACATCGTGCGGTTCGGCAGGCAGAGGCGTGGGAGAGATTTGCCACGAAAAGGCGAGGCCGGCGACGATTGCGGAAGGGGAGCGTCCGGCAAGGAGGCGGTCGATGAATCCGCGCCCATGGCCGAGGCGTGTGCCATGGTGGTCGAAGAGGAGTCCGGGGATTAGAAAGAGATCGATTGTAGATGCCGGAACGGTTTTTCCGTCCGGCTCCGGGATGCCGAGCAAGCCAGGGGAAAGGCGATCCATTCCGGAGAATTCCGCCCATTGGTAGACGCCGCCGTCAGCGTGTGGCGCGGGCGTTCCGGGGGCGTCTGGAATCCAGTGGGGGAGTACGATGGTCCGTCCGGTTGCCTGTGCGGCGGCGATGATATCCCCGGTGGGCGGTTCCACGCCAAACGGGACTGTCAGCGCAATGGTTTTTGCGCGGTTCCAGTATGGAGAATCGCAAACGAGCTCGAGAAAACCGGGGCGCGGGTCGTTTTGATGTGCGTTTCGCAAAGCACGGGCGATGCGGCGGGCTTGTTGTTTAGCCGCGTGGACATCGGACGAAGCGTCCATGATCGATTCGGCTTTTAGAATCCGAGACGGAGACCGACCAAGAAAGACATTCCGGAAAGGTCGATATCGAGGGAGTTGCCCAGATCCTTTCCGTTGTAGACGATTTCCTTTTCGGCGGAAGCCCATGTATACTTGGCTTCGGCGAACACATGGACGATGGTCAAGCTGGCTTCCACGCCGATGCAAGCCCAGCCGCCCCAGAGGTCGTCGATGTCATCGGTTTCGAAGGAAAACAAAGAGGAGCGCACCTTGATACCAGGGATGAAATAGTACCCGACACCGCCACCGCCGTAGATATCGACGAAATTGCCCAAGAGGGGAAAGCGGACGATGGCGCCGAGTTCGATGGGAACAATTCCGAAATCATCGAATTTGGCATATTTCGGGTTGATGCCCAACGAGTCCAGGAAATTGGACATTGCGGCGCTGCCGATGATTCCCGATTCTTCGAAATCGAGGGATTCGAAACTAGAGACATAGCCACCGCGGAGGATGGCGGAAACGGGGCCCAGGCCGCATTCGAGTTGTGCGCCATAGTAATCGCCCTTATCGAAAGTATCTGTATCCATGGTACCGTACAGACCGGCGAGGGAGAGTCCGGCTTGTGCGGTCGAGACGATCCCAAATAGAAGAGCGAGGCACGAAAGAATTCGGACGGTTTTTTTCATGGCGACAATGGGGGTGGAGGACGAAAGGGTGGACTAGATAAATTCGCGCAGATAGCGAAGGTCGTTCGCGTAGAGGAGGCGGAGATCGGAGATGCCGTATTTGATCATGGCGAGGCGCTCGACGCCCATGCCGAAGGCATAGCCGTAGCAATCCTTGTCGTATCCGACGTGTTTGTAGACGCGGGTGTCGACCATGCCGGCGCCGAGGATTTCGATCCAGCCGGAGCCCTTGCAGACGGAGCATCCCTTGCCGTGGCAGACATGGCAGGAGAAATCGGCCTCGACGGAAGGCTCGGTAAAGGGGAAGAAGTGCGGACGGAAGCGCACCTTGACACCGGGTCCCATCATTTCGCGGGCGAAGTGTTCGAGCGTCGACTTCAAATCGGCGAGGGAGACGGGCTTTGTATCGACATAAAGCCCTTCGATTTGGTGGAAGTTGGCGCTATGGGTGGCATCGGTCGTATCGCGGCGATAGCAGCGGCCCGGGTTGATGATGCGAACGGGCGGCTTATGGGCGAGCATGGTGCGAATCTGCACGGGCGAGGTCTGGGTCCGCAGGAGGAGACCGTTTCCGAGCCAGAACGTATCGCGGGCATCGCGCGAGGGGTGATGTTTGGCGGTATTGAGGGCGTCGAAGTTATTGAATTCGGTTTCGATATCCGGGCCGTCTGCGACGGTGAAGCCGAGTTGGGCGAAGATACGGGTCACCTCATCGATAATGGCGGAGACGGGGTGGATGGAGCCGCTGGCGCGCCAGTTTCCGGGGAGGGAGAAATCGAAAGTTTCAGCCGGTGCGGAAGAGGCTTCCAAGGCAGCCTTGCGGTCATTGAGCGCATTGGTGACGGCATTGCGGAGGGCGTTGAGCGCCTGCCCGAAAGCGGGTTTTTCGGCGGGTGGCACGTCGCGCAGGTTTTTCATCAATGCGGGAAGCGATCCATTGCGTCCGATGTATTTGATGCGGAGTGTTTCGACTTCAGCGGCGTCTTTTGCGGCTGAGATTTCTGCAAGGGCTTGGGACTGGAGGGAGGCGATATCGGAGAGCGTCATAGATAGAGGCGAAGAAAGCGTCGGGTAAAGGGTCGGATAAAGAAATGGAGAGGAGGGATTACGGGCAAACGATACCCTTCCGGAGAAGGAGATTTGCGTATTTGCGGGTTTCGCCGGTTTGAACGATCAAGAAGGAAGATTTTGCCCGTTCGTAGAACGCGAAGCGTTCGATACGGTCGATTTTCGCCCATTCGTTTCCGTGTTTTTCCAAGGTTGCCCGATAGTCGCGTTCGAGGGCGGGATCGAGGGAATCGCCCGGCACGGCCGCCATCATGAAAAGGGGGGTGCCATTGTAGGTGTCGATGGGGAAAAGCGGCAGCATTGCGTCCAGAATCGCGGTCACGGAAAGACCGTCTGCGCGGATGATTTCGCAACCTGTCGAAGCGGCGATGGATTCGGCGGGGAAATTCGCATCGGCAAGAACCATTTCATCGCCATGCCCCATGCGCGCGATGGCATAGAGCAGATCGGGAGAAAGGAGAGGAGAGATGCCTTTGAGCATAGGAAAATCGGATAAGGTTGAACGATTAAATTATGTTGGAAGAGCGGAGAAAAGTCAACGCGGGTGGCGAGCCGCCACGGGCGATGGGTAGCGAGCCGCCACGGGCGATGGGTAGCGAGCCGCCACGGGCGATGGGTGGCGAGCCGCCACGGGCGGAGCCGCAGCATACCAAACGCGGCGAGCAGAAGCCGCCTTCGGCAAAAACCGAAGGTGAGGGATGGCGGGGAGGGTTATGGAAGAGGGGGAAGGTGAGAGAGGACCTCTTCGGGGGTGATTTTTGCCATCAGTTCGGTTTGGCAACGGAATCCATCATCGATGGGGGCAACGGGGGCCCATGGCACGATATCTTGATGATGGAGAACGATGGCGTTGGGATTTTCCGGAGCCCAGAGAGGGAGTCGGGAGGGGCCGTCGAGTACGATCAAGGGTTTTTGCAGAACATCTGCGATATGCATGGGCCCGGTATTCACCGAAATGACGAAGGAACAGGTAGCGAGGGATTCGACCCAACCGGGGATGGTACGGGCGGCGAGGACGGGGATTGGACGGGAGAGCGGGGGCAGAAGGGAGGCGTCATGGGGTCCGCAGAGGAAAACCGGTTTCCACCCGCGGCTTTGGAGTTTTGCAACGAGCGATTCCCAATGGGCGTCGGGCCAGCGTTTTCCGCGCCATGGCGTGCATGGGATAAGGCCGATGCGAAGCGGATCGGGGGTGGTGACGCGGGGCAGCAGATGGGCGAGCGAAGGTTGGGTGCGGAGGGAGTTTGGCGGAGCCCAGACGTGGGAGAGTTCGGCCCGGGTTTTGGTATAGCAGACGGGAGCGAGGTGAGCGGCGAAAGGTGGAACGCGGCAATCGTTGGCGGAGAAGTAGCGGTGGAGGGAGAAGATGCGGGCGGCGGAGGCCAGGTAGAGAATGGTCAAGGCGCGTACATCGCCACGAGGATCGATGCAGTCGGCGCCGCGGGCGAAGGGGCGCAAAGTCGAGGCGGTTTGCAGGAGATCGCGGATTGGATTTTCGTATTTTTTGCCGGGATTGGGGTTCGCGTAGGCGGGTTGGACGGGAATAAAGCGGAAATTTGGGTGAGGTGCGAACAAGGGCGCCCAATCGGTACGGGCGGCGACATAGACGGAGCGACCGGCAGCCAGCCAGGCCTGGACGAGCGGTTGCAGGCGCAAGGCATCACCGAGCCCGAACGGCTCGAAAACGAGGAGGGGGCGCGTTGCGCGAGGCGTAGCGCGGAGGAGGCGCAGCGGCCCCGTGAGCATGCGGAGCAAAAGGGCAATGCACCCGATGACGAAGAAGGCGAGACGGCGCGGAAAAGGCGGGTAGATTCGCCGGGGCGGATCAGGCAAAGGAGGTACGAAACGTGTCATTTCCACCTCCAGGTCGAGCCGGCGAGGGAACGGACGGCATGGCGCGTGCCATTGGGGGCGAAAAGAGCCGTTTTCACGAATGCCGGGAAAAAGCAGCCATGGATGGCCTTTTCGAAAAGGCGCAGACTACGGACGGCGAGGCGTAACGGCTTGGAGGCGAAGGCGCCCGATTCGCGGCGGAGGCGCGTCCATTCCGCGACGGCACCCGGGTCGAGGGATGCGTTGTGCCCGGTCGCGGTATAGGCGCCGACATATTGCGTGAGGAGGGCGGGGTGGACGCCGTTTTCGAGAAGGCGCAGATAGAATTCCTTGTCGGCAACGAGCCGGTACGAGTGGTTGAAACCGCCGAAACGGGTCCATACGGAGCGTCGAAAGAAGACGGTGCAGGAAAGAAGGTAATTGGTCGAGTTGCGCAGGTAGAGCAACCGAGCGGGAATTTCGCGGCGAGCGGAGAGGATGCGGCCGTTGGGATCCAGCAGGAGGTAGTCGCCGAAGACGAGGCCGATTTTGGGGTTGGATTCGAAGACGCGTTCGACGGCGGCGAGCGCACCGGGCAGGTATTGTTCGTCGGAATTGAGCCATCCGAGGATTTCGCATCCATCGTTGGCGGCCTGTTGGAGACCGGCCTCGATGGCATCGTAGAGACCGTTATCTTCGGATTGGACGTAGTCGCAACCATATTCGCCGGCAAAGTCGCAGCAGGAGGCGTTCGAGCGGCTTGATTCGCGCACGTAATGGGAAACCTTCAGGGAAGGGGCTTCGGCAGCGGCGGCGCGAACGGATGCGGCACAAGCCCGGAAGAAAGCACGTCCATTCAAGACGGGAGTCACAATACCGAATTGCATAGCGTCAAATGGACTGTTTCAGGCGGCGCTACCAAGCGGAGAGGTCGGCGTCGAAATTTTCGCCCCCCTCCTCGCCATCGGCGCCGTAGCAGACGATATCGAATGGTTTTCCGGCGGGGCCGGGGACGATGTAGGCGTAGGGATTCCCCCACGGATCGAGTGGCAGTTCGATTTTATCGAGATAGCCGCCTGGCGCGAAATGGCGCGGGACGGGGGCGGTATTGGCGGGGGAGACGAGAGCCGCAAGGCCCTGTTGGCTTGTGGGGATGAAGCCGTTATCCTGTTCGTAGACCGAGATGGCGGTCTTGAAATTCTCGATTTGGAGCCTTGCCGCGTTCACCTTTTGCCGTTGCGGGAGACCGAGGAGATTGATGCCGACAACAGAACCGAGGATTACGACGATGGTGATGGCGATCAGAACCTCGAGCAAGGAGAAACCGGCGCAGAGGAGGCGGGGGGCATTCGTGCGTAGGGCTTTCATTTAGGACAATGGGGAAGGAAGCGTCTTGAAAAAGGCCTCGACGGCGGGACGGTCTTCGCGGGACGTGATGCCGAACCAGCGGGTATTGGTTTGCAAGACGGAAACGGAAGCCTCCTTGCGTTTCAGGAGCGTTGCCACGGTTGTCGGAACCTGGAACTCGGATTTCGGGAGGGAGCCGTACTTTTCGAGGAAGCGCGGAAAATCGCGTTCGAGTTTTTCGAGGTAATCGTGTTTGAAGCCCCACATGTTCATGGAGACGGGGGTGTCGCCGGGGATAGCGGCTGGATCGTCGCCGTCGCGGATGATGCCATCTGGGCAGCGGCGAAGGGTGAGGCGTTCTTGGATGGTAGCGAGGGAACGATCGGAAGAAACGGTGCAGACGCCGCGGGAGACGGAGGAGAATTCGGAGAGGGTGTTGTCGAGGCGGTATGCGACCATGCAGAAGCGGGTCGGATCGTCATTGGAGTCGAGGAATCCGGCGGTCAGGCGGAGGGCTTCGGCGCCGTAGTAATCGTCGGCATTCACGACCGCGAAGCCATCGGGAACGTCGTTTCGTGCGGCGAGGACGGCGTGTGCGGTACCCCAAGGTTTTTTGCGTTCGGGCGGAACGGCGAATCCGGCGGGGACGTCGTCGCCTTTCTGATAGGCATAGCGGACATCGGTGCGCTTTTCCCAGCGGGCGCCGACGAGGCGGCGAAAATCCTGTTCGATATCGGGGCGGATGACGAAGACAATCCGTTCAAAGCCGGCCTGGAGGGCATCGCCGACGGAGTAATCGAGAATGAATTCTCCGGCCGGACCGATCGGATCCATCTGTTTCAAGCCGCCGTAGCGGCTACCCATGCCTGCCGCCAGAACCACGAGAGACTTTTTCATCGAAGATTGCAAAATAAAAGGATGGTAAAGAGGATCAGCCGAAGGTTTTCCGGGCAAAATCGGAGATGACGGCTTCGATATCGCAGAGAAGCGTTTTCGAGAGCAGTTCATCGGCGTATGCCTTGCACTGTTCGATCGTCAAGCGCGAAATCAGCTCTTGCGTTTTGGTGATTTGCGCCGATTCGAGGGAGAATTGGCGAATACCGATACCGATCAGGAACGGGAGATATTTTGGATCGCGCCCCATTTCGCCGCAGATGCACAGAGGCGTATCGTGTTCGATAGCGGTATCGGCGATGGTTTTGAGGGCGCGCAAGACAGCGGGGTGGTGCGGGATATACGAGCCGATGACGGCGGAATTGGTCCGGTCGGCCGCCAAGATGTATTGAATGAGATCGTTTGTGCCGATAGAGAAGAAATCGGATTCTTCCGCGAGGGCGTCGAGGACGCCCAATGCGGCCGGCACTTCGATCATGGTGCCGACAAACGGCTCATGGATCGGTTTGTCGCCGAGTTTTGAATGAATGTCGGAAAGACAAGTTTCGACGTGTTCGCGAGCGGCACGGAATTCCTCGATGGAGGAAATCATGGGGAACATGATGGAGACGTCATCCCGTCCGGTATCCTGAATTGCCTGAAGGATGGCGTGCAGTTGCTGGTCGAGGATATAGGGAAATTTCAGCGAAAAGCGAATCGAGCGGAGACCGAGGGCGGGGTTGTCTTCCTTGACCTTGAACAAGTATGGAATCACCTTGTCGCCGCCGGCATCGAGCGTTCGGAACGTCACGGGCTTTCCGTCCATCCGCCGGAGAATCCGTTCGTAGATGGCATATTGTTCGGCCACGGACGGAAGGGATTGCCGCATCAAGAAGGGAAATTCGGTACGGTAGAGCCCGACCCCTTCGGCGCAAGCGTGTTCGGCGGTATCCAGATCGGCCAAAATATTGATATTTGCCAAGAGGAGGATTCGTTCGCCATCGCGCGTAAAGGTTTTGTTGCGCCCCTGTGTTTTCGGGGCAATGGCGGACTCGTGGTCTTCCTCGCCGCGGCGCCATGTAAAGCGTTGAACGATGGAAGGCTCCGGATTGACGTAGATGTTTTCGTTGGCGCAGTCGAGAATGATTTGCCGGTTGTCGGGCAAGCTGAGCAGCTTGGTCGTCTCCACGATCACCATGGGGATGCGCAGAGAGCGGACGAGCAGCGTGACGTGTGCGGTTGTTCCGCCGGCGCAAAGGATGATACCCGCGACCCCATCGCGTGCGATGCGGAGCACATCGGACGGGAGCAGTTTTTCGGTAATGAGGATGGAGTTGGCGCGGGAGCGATCGGCGGCCTGCGGGATGGATTCCGAGGTGATGGCTTCGAGCAAGTGGATGGCGAGGTCTTCGACATCGCTGACCTTTTCGCGGATATATTCGCTATCGGAAGCTTTGAAAATCGAGATAAATTCGTTGGAGACCTTGACGATGGCCTCGGGGAGTGGCGTACCCTTTTCGGCGAGCGTCCGGATCCGTCCGGTATAGCTCTCGTCGTGGAGCATCATCAGTCCGGCCTCCAGGAGCATGGAAACGGCTTCGGGGAGGCGTCTTTCGAGGGCGGACGCGGAGGCTTTCAGCTGTTCCTCGACGATACCGATAGCCGCATCGAGGGAACGGATTGCGGCTGGCAGGGAAGGCGGTTTTTCGCCGTTCTGGCCGGTTGTCTGGAGGAGGGTCGGCGACTTGAAAAAGAGAGCAGGCCCCATGGCCCAGCCGTTGGAGACGGCCGTACCGTGGATGACGATTTGCCGGTCATCGGGCAGTTGCGATTTTGCCGTCTGGTTTTGCGTTTCGCCGTGCATTTCCGCCAGGAGGAGCGCGCCGGCGTTTTGGATGGAAGCGGTGATTTCCGCGATATGGGTCCGGATGGCGGAGATTTCGTCTGCGAGGAAAGGCGTATTGGTGCGTCGACGAAAGATGACGGCGCCGATCCGTTCCCGTCCGCGAAGCAGCGGGATGCCGAGGAAGGTCTGGACGTCGGCATCGGGGAAATTGGGGCGCGAGATGTAGCCGCGCATGAAGGCGGCGGTTTCGGTATAGATTGGGCGGCGTTCCGCGAGAACCCGTCCGATGATTCCTTCTCCGATTTTTCCGATGATGGTGGCGCGGCCGAACATGGGATAGCCGTATGCGGCCCGCAAGGTGTATGTGCAATCCGTCTCGTTGTAGAGATAGAGGGTGCATCGGTCGGCCTTGAATTGTTTGGCAAGTTCCTCCACGAGGGAAGAAAGGAGTCGCTGTGCGCTACCGACGGGGAATTCCGGAGAAGAAGGCGAAAAGCCGGGGACCTGATCTTGTGCCGATTCGGCAGATTCCAACGATTCGGTGCCTTCTGAAATAGGAGGCATCGAATCGGGGCAGAAGAAATCGGTCGAGAAGAAGTCGGACATAAGAGGAGGCAGAGAGTGTGTGTGGGGGGCTAGGAGCGGATCCTTAACCGGCGGTATCGCTGCAGACGGTTTCCTTGATGGAGTAGATTTGCTTGTTCTGGGATTCGTGGTAGGTCCGTGTTGTCAGTTCCGCCATCAGACCAAGAACAATGAATTGGAGCGAAAAGCCGAGGAACATGAGAGGCGTGACGACCCAGAACGGGCGTTTGACGAGCAAACCGGCGCCGAACCAAGCGGACGAGCCGAAGATGGAGCAAACCGCTTCGAGTCCGACGATTCCGAGCAGGAGGGTGGCGATTGCACCGCAATAGAGGCCGATTTTGCCGAAGACCTGGATGGGGCGCGTCGAGTACGACATCAAGAATTTCACCGTCAAGAGATCGAGAATAACGCGGAAGGTCCGTGAGATTCCGTACTTCGACTTGCCGAATTGGCGGGCGTGATGGCTGACGGGGAGTTCGGCGATGGAGCCGCCGACCCAGCGGCAGAGTGCCGGGATGAAGCGGTGCATTTCACCATAGAGATGGACTTGGGAAATGATTTCGCGGCGATAGGCCTTGAGAGAGCATCCGTAGTCGTGCAAGGAAACACCCGTCATCTTTCCGATGATCCGGTTTGCGATTATGGACGGAAGTTTCCGGTTGATGAAAGCGTCCTGGCGGTTTTTGCGCCAACCGGAAACGACATCGAATCCCTCATCGAGTTTTGCGAGCAAGGCGGGGATGTCTTTGGGATCGTTTTGGAGGTCGGCATCGAGCGTAATGACGATATTGCCATCGCTTTCGTTGATGCCGGCGGCCATTGCGGGGGTCTGTCCGAAATTCCGGCGGAAGCGGATGAGCTTCAAATGAGCGTACTTCTTCGCTTCTGCGCACATGACAGACCAGGACGAATCGGACGAGCCGTCATCGACGAGTACGATTTCGTAGGATTTTCCCAAAGGTTTGACAGCCGCCACGATTGCTTCGCAAAGATGGGGAACCGATTCTTCTTCGTTGTAGACGGGGACAACAATGCTAAGATCGTGCATGGTGAGGTTTGGCTAAAGTGAGGAGAAGCGAGAAGTGCTGCGCCTTGTGCCGGGCGTAGGGCGCGGGCAGCGAAGCGGACTTAGCGATTGTTCGCCTTGCGGAAGCGTTCGATAAGCGCGTTTGTGGAACTATCGTGCTTGAGTTCGGATTGGGAAGAGAGTTCCGGAATGATTTTCTTTGCGAGAACCTTTCCGAGCTGGACGCCCCATTGATCGAAGGAGAAGATATTCCAGACGATGCCTTGCGTGAACACCTTGTGTTCGTAGAGGGCGATCAGGGCGCCGAGAATCGCGGGCGTCAGTTCCTCTGCAAGAATCGTATTGGTCGGGCGATTGCCCTGGAAGGTTTTGTGGGGGACGAGAGTTTCGGGCGTGCCCTCGGTGCGCACCTCATCGGCGGTCTTTCCGAAAGCGAGGGCCTCGGTCTGTGCGAAGAAATTCGCCATCAGGTCAATGTGGTGATCCCGGATGGGGTTGTGGGAGCGGCAGAAACCGATGAAATCGGCGGGGACGAGTTTTGTGCCCTGATGGAGAAGTTGGTAGAAGGCGTGCTGTCCGTTGGTTCCGGGCTCGCCCCAGATGATGGGGCCGGTCTGGTAGGAAACGGGCTTGCCATCCCGGTCGATGTATTTGCCGTTGGATTCCATATCCAGTTGCTGGAGATAGGCCGGGAAGCGGCAAAGGTATTGATCGTAGGGGAGAATGGCTTGCGTTTCGGCACCGTAGAGGTTGTTGTAGAGGATGCCGAGAAGCGCAAGTGTGACAGGGAGGTTCTGTTCGAAAGGCGCGGTACGGAAATGTTCGTCCATGGCATGGTAGCCGGCGAGCATGTCGTAGAAATTCTCGGGGCCGATGGAGAGCATCAAGGAAAGGCCGATGGCGGAGGGCAGGGAGTAGCGTCCGCCGACCCAGTTCCAGAAGCCGAACATATTCTCGGTATCGATTCCGAAAGCCTTGACCTCATCGGCAGCCGTGGAGATAGCGACGAAGTGTTTGGCGACGGCGTCCTTGTTTCCGTTGTAGGCGTTGAGCACCCATTCACGCGCGGTCATGGCGTTGGCCATGGTTTCGAGCGTTGTGAAGGTTTTGGAAGCGATGAGGAAGAGGGTTTCTTCGGGGTTCATGCCGAAGGTTTCTTCGGCGAAGTGGGTTGCATCGACGTTGGAAACGAAGGCGAAGCGGAGGTTGCGCTGGCTGTAGTGGCGGAGGGCGATGGTCGCCATATTCGGACCGAGATCCGAGCCGCCGATACCGATATTGACGATATTGCGGATGGGTTTGCCGGAGAAGCCTTTCCATTCGCCGGAGCGGACGCGATTGGCGAAGGCCGCCATGCGGGCGAGAACCTCTTTCACGCCTGGGACGACGTCTTTTCCGTTCTCGCAAACAACGCCGGAGAGGTTGCGCAGAGCGGTATGCAGAACGGCACGGTCTTCGGTGGCGTTAATGTGCTTGCCGGTGAACATATCCTCGATAGCGTCCTTGAGATGGCAGGCGCGAGCAACAGCATAGAGGTCGCCCATCATCTTCGGGGTTACGAGGTTTTTGGAGAAATCGAGTGTAAGACCGGCTCCCTCGATGGTCATTTTTTTTGCGCGATCGGGATCTTGCGCAAAAGCGGCACGGAGAGAGAAGGGGAGGGAGGCCTCAAAGTCCTGTTTGAGGGCGGTCCATTCGGGCGTATTCTGGAACATGGAAAAATGGTGTAGGTTAGGTTTATTCAGATGTTTCAACTCTACCAAAAATCGATTTTCCAAGCAAATGAAACAATGATTCGAGCAATGGGCGAGCGGTGTGCGGTTCTGCCACGCACGTACTGCGAGCCGGGCGTCCCGTCCGCCAATCATCGAAAATTCTACCGCCACGGGGAACGCGTGGTGCGTGCGAAGGAGGAGCGAGAAAAAAGTGCGCCGCCACGGCATGAAAGCCGGTGGCGGCGCAAGGGAGGAGAAAAGATGTTGATTAATCGTCGATGAAGGGCGTGTCGAAGGCGGGCACGTCGGCGGGATCCACTGCCGGGGGTGGAGCCGGGAGGAATGTTTTGGCGATATCGGCCAAGAACGAGCCGGAGCAATAAAAGAGGCTATGGAGACGATTCTTTTCCATCAACATTGCATACGTCACCTCGGCCGGTTTCAGGTTTTTAAACTTCATGACCGCCTTCGTAGGGTCGGAGGCGACTTCTTCCGGAGCGATGGCGGCAATGAATTGGAACAGGGCGGGAAGATTCAGTCCGATGCGGAGGGAAATCTGGGCGTCTGGCGCGTATTTCTGGAGGAGGGAATCGATGGAGCAAGCCGTATCGGTCAAAGCGACGGAAGAAACGGGTTTTTCGGTATTTCCGATGTGGATATAGAAGGAATCTTCCGATTTTTTGCCGAGCGTCAGGCCTAGCGTTCCTTTTCCCTTGAAGATTTCTTTGTAAAACTGGCTTAATATCTTGTCTTCGGCAACGGCAACCGTCAGTTGATCGGCAGAATCGGAGAGCTTTTCAAACTTTGGCAGCAGGACGGCGAGGAATTCCTTGAGAAGGGAGAATCGGTCGCCGGCGGCTTTTTCCGAGAGATTTTCGCCAAAGAGGGACAGTCCATCCTGTTCACTGGCCGTGCAGAAGAGCTGGCTGATTCCTTGTGGCGCTTTTGCAACGCGATCAAAAGCGGGAGAAACCCGGTTTTTGAATGCAGCGAGCTCTTCCGGCGAAAGAACTTCGGAAAGGAAGGGATCGAGATCGTCAAGGGAGGGGTTGACCGCAAAATGGGAATTCAATTCCTGGGTCCGGCCATCCGTAATCAAATAGCAGAAAGTATGGGCGGGAATTTTGTCGAATGCAACGGAAGGATTCCGGGCAATCAGGCGATCCATGAAAGTTGCGGGGGCGGATTGAGCGGGAAATTCGATGGTACTGCGTCCCACGATGCCTTCTGTTGCATTGAGGAAAAGTTCGCACCGCAAAGTGCCGAGCTGATTTGGCGCCAACGTACAGAGGAGAGATCCCGTTTTGCAATCGGAGATTGCCTTGCGAAGCTCTTCATCGGAGAATTCTTCGGTTTCTTCATCGCTTTCGTCACAGCCGCTGGAGAGGGCTTTGAAGAAAGCAAAGACGAGGTCGTCCGTAAGCGTTTCGCGGACCGTACGAAGGTTGATGGAGCAAGCGAGAAAAGCGGAGGAATCGCGCCATGCGTCTTGTGTGGCGTTCCGGACTGCCGGAAGGAGATTTTTGTTGGCATCCGTGAGCCAGAGATAATCGCCGTCCTGTTTGATAAAGAGCCGAAACGAGGAATTTCCGACTAGATTGGTATTGAATTGGCTGCAGAAGCAACTTTGGATGGTTGCGAATCGGTTGCCGCCGTCGAATTGATCCGGAACATTCGCCAGGGTTCGCGTGATGGTTTCAGGCGTGAGGGGGAGGCCCAGCAAAAAGGAAACGGGATGGAGGGGATGGCATTCTTCCGGGCGTTTGTCCTTTTCGGGCTCGGCGGTGCAAAGAGAGAGGTAAAAGGGTTTCCCGGGGTTGAAATCGAGTCCGGCTTGAGCGGTAAGCATACTCATCACGGAAGAGAGGATAGGCATGCCGCCGAGCCAAGTCTGGTCGATGTCCAGAGCGGTTTTGATGGCGGTGTCGAAGGGGACGGCTTGCACCGTGAGGAGAATCTCCTGTTCGGGGTTCTTGCCGGCATTGGCGAGGCAAGGATTCGAGACGCCCACGGCGAACAGGCAGGCAAGCAAGAAAAAGCGTGTTTTCATTTTTTTTGGGGGGAAAATGTTTGGTTTGGAACAAGATTATGTATAACAAAACGCGTAGTGGATTGCAAAGTGCTTTTGGGGTTTACACCCTAATCCCGGTTTTTCGGGGGGGGATGATTCCGGAAATGAGATATCCCCTTGCCGGCAAAGGCTCCATCGATTTTCTTCGTCTCGCAAAATGCCGCAGACTTTTCCAAGTGGCGAGCCGCCGCGGGCGAGTGGGGGGGGGCTAACCGCAACGGGGCACATAGAGAGGGGGCGGCAGGGGGGCGTCGTCAAAACATGTGGAAGAGGGGATGAGAGAAAAAAAAAAAACTCCGCTTGCGAGAGGCGAAGCGGAGATTTCTCGAACAATTGAAGGAAGGGGCTTACTTTTCTTCCGGTGGAATGACCGAAATGACGGTGCCTTCCTTTTCGAATTTGACATTGCCGGCGACAACGGTGAACAAGGTATCATCCTTGCCGCGCTTGACATTCAAACCGGGCTTGAACTTTGTACCGCGCTGACGGACGAGAACCTCGCCGGCCTTGACGGCCTGACCGCCGAAACGCTTGACGCCGAGACGCTGACCCGGGCTATTGCGACCATTGACTCCCTGATGGCTCTTGGACATGGGTAAAGACCTTTCTTACTAAAGATTAAAGAGACTCGACTGTAACGCGGGTGAGCTCCTGGCGGTGACCCACAGTGCGCTTATAGCCCTTGCGACGCTTCTTGATGAAGGAGATGACCTTCGGGCCACGGAAGTTCTTGACGACCTTCAGAGTGACTTTTGCGCCTTCGACATAAGGGGTTCCGACTTTCAAGTCGGTGCCATCGGAGAGTGCGAGGACTTTGTCGATGACAACGGATTCATTCTCGGCAACGTGAAGGAGTTCGATATCGAGACTGTCACCGGCTTGGACGCGGTACTGTTTGCCGCCGGTTTCAATAACTGCGTATGCTTGCATGGGAGGCTGTTCCTCGTAGGTTTTGGATTCTGTATGGAATAGTGAATCGTTTGCTCAAGGGGAGAGTTGAGCGGGGGTGTCAACGAGGGAAAATTGACAAAAGTGGGTCGAAGTATATTGATTTTCGGGAAAAATGGCAAGTCTTTTTTTGGTGCATCCTTATCGCGGAAAAATCCGGGATAAATGATCCCAGGTTTTCAATTTCGCTTGAAAATACTAG
>JBJEVW010000132.1:0-3490 GCA_051884735.1 Kiritimatiellia bacterium
CCGGAAAAAAGTCTCTCCTTTTCTTTTTGTCTAGCGAAAATCTTTTTTCGCTAGTGTTTTCAAGCGAAATTGAAAACCTGGGATCATTTATCCCGGATTTTTCCGGGACGTAGTGCGCGAAAGTAAACGCACCAAATCAGGTGCGTTTACTTTTGCAAACTACACGGATTTTTCCGGGATAAGGGTGTGTGTAGCGCGTGTCTTGACGAAGAAGGCGTTGTTTGGTTAGATGGGAGTGTTAAATTTTGGCACATCATGAATATCCTGATTTCCTGTGGCGGTACTGGGGGACACATGTTTCCCGGGTTGTCGGTGGCGGCGGAACTGAAGTCGCGCGGACACCATGTAACGGTTTTGCTTTCGGGGCGTGCGGTTGAAAACGAACGCTCCGCAAAAATGATTCCGGAAGGGGTCGAGACGTGCGTCTTGCCGGCGCGACAGTTGAAAGATCCCTTGTTCTATCTTCTTCTGCCTTATCATTTGTTTCGCGGGTTTCGCATCTTTCGCCGGATCCGACCGGATGCATTGCTGGCGATGGGGTCGTACACATCCTTTGTCCCCTGTCTGACTGCGGTTCTCAACCGCATTCCGATTGTCTTGCATGAAGCCAATGCCATACCGGGCAAAGCGGTGAAACGGTTGTCGCGTTTTGCGCGTACGATTTGCTACACCTTTCCGGGTGTGACGAAGTATTTGCCGGCACAGAAGCATTTTGTGGATACCGGGGTTCCGCTCCGTTCGGAGATGCTATGCATCAAGCCGCACCAAGCGGGAAAAGAGATAACCTTGCTCGTCATGGGCGGGAGTCAGGGGGCGGCGGCGGTGAATCGCGCGCTCGTCGAGGCACTATCCCGGATTGTCGAGCGGAATCCAGCGTTGGGAAGCCGCTTGCGTGTCATCCATATTGCGGGGGCGCCCAACGAGGTGGAGGTACGGGAGCTGTACGCCAGTCATCCGGCGGGAAAGCTTGCGCATACGGTTGTCGGCTTCACGAACGAGATGCCGAAGTACTATTCGGAGGCGGATCTTTGCATTTCCCGTGCCGGAGCGTCTTCCTGTTTCGAGTTGGCGTTAGGCGGCATTCCTACCATTCTGATTCCGCTGTCTGGACAGGCTGGCGATCACCAGACTGCCAATGCCCGGTATTTTGAAGAGCAGGGGGCGGTGCGGGTCATTGCGCAGAGCGAGCTAGCAACATCCGAAGCGCTTGTCGCGTGTTTGACGGAGCTCATGGAGCATGAAGACGCGCGCAAGGCTTTGCGGAAAGCGATTTTGCCGTTGGCGCGGCCGGATGCCGCATCGCGTGTTGCGGACGCGATTGAGGCGGCGGCAAGGTGAAATCGATAGGACGGAGCGTTTTTGATGCCGATTTACGAGTTTTATTGTCCTACCTGCAATGTGATCCGCCAGTTTTTTTCCCGGCGTCCGTCTTCGCGCGTGCCGGACTGTCCATCGTGCGGAACGGCAATGGTTCGAGAAGTATCGACCTTCCGGACGGGTGCGGGGAATGGTACGGACGAGCTTGGTGATGCGATGTATGACGAGCAGGCGATTACGCGTGCATTGGAAGTTTTCGGGCCGAAATTGGACAAATTGGTACGTGATGGCGATCCGAAGGCGTCGGCCAAGCGTATTAGGGAGTTTGCGGAAGCGAGCGGGCTTTCGTTCCGGCAGGAGGTACGCGGGCTTTTGGCACGATTTGAGGATGGGGGCGATCCCAAAAAACTGGCGGACGAATTTGACTCGATGGTTGATGCCGGAGAGGTCGCTTTCACGACAGAAGACCGGCACGACCACGACAAGGGCGAAAAGGACGGAATCGATGCCAAGAATGCCAAGCCTCCGGTCGACCCGACGATTTACGAACTGCCGTCCGAGCCTTTGCCGCCATTAAAGCCGAATGCCTTTTCACGCTAGGCACTGTGGTCGGCGAGCCGCCACGGAGGCGATGGCTCCCGAACGGGGTGCGACGAGTAGCTCGCGGGGGCTTAGGGCTTCGAGCGTGGGCGTGAAGACGACTTTGACGGGGGCGTTTTTTTCGGCAAACGTTCATCGGAAATGGCGAGAAGCACGCCTGTCATCAAGAGCGTCGTGACGAGGGAGGAGCCGCCGTGGGAGAGAAGGGGGAGGGTGATTCCGGTCAGGGGAATCGCCTTCACGACACCGCCGATATTGAAAAGCGTCTGAATGCCGATGCAGGCGGTAATGCCGGTAGCGATGCAAGCGGCGTAAGCGCTTTCGGCGCGAGAAGCGATGCGCATACCGGAGAGAATCAAGGCGCAGAAGAGAAGAATGATGGCGCCGCATCCGAGAAATCCGAGTTCTTCGCCGATGATGATGTAGGCGAAATCGGATTCGACGATGGGAACAACATTGGGGGCACCGGCGCCAAGACCGGTACCCCAGAAGCCGCCTTGATAGAGCGCAACAAGTGCCTGAAGGGGTTGCCACCCGGTCCCGGTCGCCTGCTGAAACGGATCGGACCAGACGATGAGACGGGCACGGCCGCGAGCGGTCAAGGGGATGAGGAATCGGGCGGCGGCGAAGATGGCGGCGATTCCTCCGATCAGGTAAAGCGAGCGGTTTGTGACGGCATAGAGCATCACGAGGAGGGTGATGTTCATGAGCGCGAACATTCCCATATCGCCCTGTGCGAGGAGCAGAATCATGGGAGGCGCCCAGATGATGGCGACAGTTGTGAGGATATTGAGCGGCGGAAGCGGGATGCCGAGGAAGCCGCGGCGCAAGAGGAGGCGGTGTCCGGCGAGGAATGTGGCGATGGCGATAATCATCAAGGGTTTGATGATTTCGACGGGATTGATTCCTCCGGCGAGAAAGAACGCGCCGCGGAAGGCACGTCCCAGAATGAGCACTAGACTGATGACGAGAATGGAGAGGCCAAGGAAAACGGGCCAGAAGGGCTCGAGTCTGTTGATGCGGCCATGGCGCAGGAGAAGATAGACCGCCAACATTGCGACAATGCCGATTGGGAGTGCGAGTTGGGACGGGGAGGAGATTTCGACGGTGCGGAGGGTGCCGATGCGATATTGGATGGCGATGCCGACGCCGAGGAGGGCAAGGACGAGCGAGGGAACGGCCGGCGAACCGCGGTATTTACCGAAGTGTAGCGTCAGCCAGGTGATGAGCAAGACGGATAGGAAGAGGACGGCTGGCGCCCAGACCTCCCATTCGAGTTCAGGGGCATTGGCCAGACGAACCGCGAGCAGCGAAGCATGCAGCGGCAGAAACAGGAGATAGGGAAGAAGGACGATACGGAGAAACATGGTTTGTGACGAAGCCTGTGCGATTGCTTTCGCCTAGAAATTTGCGCGATTGACAAAGTAGACGGCACCGACAAGGCAGAGAAAAGCCCAAAGGTAGTCGAGACGCGGTTTTTCGTGCATGAAATAGATGGAAAAGGGAATCAAGACAATCAGGGAAACAGCTTCGGCGATGACGCGGAGCTGTGCGACGCTCAGCCCCAGAGAAG
>JBJEVW010000133.1:0-3033 GCA_051884735.1 Kiritimatiellia bacterium
GTTTGCAAAAACTTTTCCGTCGGCTCTTCCGGTGTTTCCAATACCGTGACGGTGAGTCAATCGCGCCTGAAAACAGGTGATGGATATTTGGCGGTCGGCAACGTCGGCTCTTGGAAATTCCAAGGCGGTTCTTTCAATCGTCTCCTCGTTTCCGACCACTCCGACGTCGGCGGATTGGAAACGGGCGTCATCCTCGCCAATAGCCGCTTCAACGACCGGAATAACGAGGCCGCCGTCTGCCATGACAACGAAATCATCGTTTCCGGACGCTCCCGTTTCCGCTCCAGCCATGTCAATGTCGGTCAAGGCTCGTTGCTTGTCCCGACACGCGACAACCGGATCGTCGTTTCCGGCGCCGGAACACGCTGGGAATCCAATGAAGGCGATTTCCACGTTGGCTACGCCGAAGGCGGTCGCTCCTTCGACAATACGGTCATCATCCGGGATGGAGCCTCCCTCGTCGGCGTCCGCGATCTTCGCGTCGGCAGCGTCACCGAAAAGGGCGGTCGCGCCAAAGGCAACAAAATGCTCGTCATGGGCGCAAATATCTCCACCAAGGGCCATGTCGCCGTCGGCTATTTTCCCCAAACCCGCGCCCCGTCCGTTGCCGAAACCAATTTGCTCGTCGTTGCCGCCCACAACAATATCCCGACGGTATGGGATTTTAACGGCGGCGACCTCTTGGTCGGTTTTGGCCTTGCCGACAATCAGAAAACAAGCGGCAACCTGTTCCGGGGCGGTCCGGGTGCCAAACTGAAAAACATCAAGAAAATCGCCATCGGCGGAAACGCGAAGGCCGATACCTATAAGAATACGCTTTCCCTCGAGGGTTGCGACATCAATCCCATCGAAACGCTCTCTATCGCCCCGAACAACACCCTCTCGATTACCGTCAATCCGGAATTCGGTCCCCTCGGCACAAAACCGATTCGAGTTACCGGAGACGTGATTTTCGACTACGATCCGTTTATCCTGCCCGTTGCCGCCAAGGGAGTGAAACCCGGAAAATATCCCGTCTTGGCATGGAAGGGAAAAGGAATAAATGTCAATAAGGTGAAATTGTCCAAAGAAGCAAACCAGAATCGCTGGAAGTTGATTGTCGACGAAACAAAAAAACAAATTCTCGTCGAATGTCTTTGGTAGTCTACTCCGCCTATCCTGTCACCCGCACCATTCGACCGCCGCTTTCCTCGCGCATCCGCCCCTCACTCGCTACTGCCCCGCGGTGATTCACCGCCCCAGGGCGGCAAGGCTCGGTGTCCATCGATGTGGCGGCCTCGTCACTCCCGCCGATGCACCTTCGCCACGCCCACGCACGCTAGTATCCCAAATTCTCTGCCACCAAAAGCACCGTGCTGGGCGTCAGCCTCGGACGCCGCTCCAAACAGGTGACAATGGAACAAATGCGATCCGGCGAATGGCAGTCCGTACAGCCCCCCGTCTGCGCACAGGGCGTCTTGCACCCCAACCGCCGCGCATTCGCCGGACACGCCTTTTCCCGCACACGGGCAATCGCCTCCGACAGTCCTCCATCGACAAGTTTGTTGCGTCCGACAACCCATACGACATGGCGCGGACCGAATAGCGACGCCCCGATCCGATTGCCGTTTCCATCGATATTGACCAATCGGCCGTCCCGCGTGAGCGCATTGGCAGAAAGAAGAAACAAATCGCAGGTAAGCTGCTTCCGGCAAATTTCCAGCTTCTGCTCCGGCGTCAGTCCGGCCTGGTTGTGCTGATAAAGCGTGCACCCCAACGCCGCCAAATCGTCCGACAACGCAAGCCCCCCGACCGTCTGCGATCCGCCAAAGCCAACCGTGCGCGCATGCATCTCCCGGACTTTGCTTAAAATAGCCTCCCGCACAACTCCGGAATCGGCACAAACTTGAACCTCAAAACCTCGTTCGCGCAAGGCCCGGCAAACGTCTTCCAAAAGAGAACAATCATTCATCGGATTTCGAAAAATCAAATCCGAATGCACCCCGTTTCGGAATGCATTCGGGGATGGATGGACAAAAGCAAAAAAACTAGTTGGATTGCCGGTCGCTTTCGGGATTCCAGTATAACCCGCCGAAATTGTCGTTTTCGCCCAACCCGGCCTTCCAGACCTTCTGCTGCAATATCGTTTCCGCATGCCCGTCGGCAAATACAAAGTTGGCGGCATGATTGTGGCGGAATCCATTGTACGAATAGCCATCCTCCTCGCCAGATCCAACAATCGTGGCAAGGTTCACGCCGCTCTTCAGTCCGTCACCCGTCTCCGCCATGACAACAAAGGCATCTGGATGCTTGATGTTAGTCAGACGGAGCGACTTCCCGTTCATTCCTCTTCCAATGTTGCTGTTGAACGTGTAGCTGCTGTAGTAGTTCGCATCGGCAGCTTCTTGGTCGAAACTTCCGGCGGCCATGCCGCTTCCTGCATCGGCAGGACAAAGAAACATGCTCTTCAAACCCTTTCCGGGCATGGCAATCTTTTCCATACCGGACATTGGTTGGACGCTGATATACGGCGGCAAGACATTGAACCACGCCTTGGGTTCCGATGCCGGTGTGGCAGACCCGTTTGGACATGTCGGAAAAATGCCCCGATGCTCGTCGAGATACAAATTGAGCGCAATGCCCCACTGCCGGAGATTGTTCTGGCATGAAGCCGTTTTTGCCTTGTTCCGCACATAGCCGACGGCCGGAAACAACAAGCCGCCAAGAATGGCGATAATGGCAGTCACAATCAATAATTCAATCAACGAAAAACCGGATGGTTTCAAAGAATGGGTTTTATTCATGGCTCAAAAGAATCGAATCTGTCGTCATTGTAGGGAATCAACACCCAAAACGCAAGGAAGAAACGTCCCTGTTGGACATTCCCCATTTGGCAGCCGTCTCTCGTGCCTTTCCCGCTCACTCGCCCACCACTACTCCCACCCGACCTCATCGACAGCCGGGCTGCCCGACCCTGTGGCGGCTCGCTACTCGCGCCGCCCGGGTAATGCGCGAGCGTATTGGCGCTATTTTGCCTGTGGCGGCTCGCCACTC
>JBJEVW010000133.1:3133-14634 GCA_051884735.1 Kiritimatiellia bacterium
GCGTATTGGCGCTATTTTGCCTGTGGCGGCTCGCCACTCGCGCCGCACGATTCGTTGCCGCCGGGACGCACAATCTCAAGCTGCGATATACCGCGAGATTCCTTCCGGCCGAATGCCACAGACCGAAAATGGCTAGATGCAGTAGTCCGGCTCTGCAGGTTTCATCGATTCGGACGGAGCAAGGCGGCGCTGCTCGGCGGCAATGGCATCCAGTGTCACCCCTTGAAGTGCATCTGCAAGTTTGTCGTTTACAATCGACCAAGCCCATTCCGCCGCGCAACGCCCCTGGCGTTTGCAAATCCCCGGATGTGCCAGACAATGCACGAGCGCAAGTTGCCCGTCCATCGCCGTCACAATGTCCAATAGCGTAATCTTTGCCGGAAATCTTGCGAGCCGCAAACCACCCTTCACGCCGCGCTCGGTCGCCACCAATCCCGCACGTCGAAGTGGAACCGCAATACGGCTGATGAACTTTTCCGAAATCCTTTGCGATGCAGCAATCTCTTTGATGGTGCGAGGCGCATCCGCACCGGAAATGGCAAGATCTAGAAGCACGCGAAGAGCATAACGGGATTTGGCTGTAATTTTCATCGTTCAAAACATGGGTTGCAATCCGCGACCATACGGCACAATTCGCCAGCCGACAGACGCTGGACGGATACTAGCTTCAATTCGGTATTAATGTCAACCAGAAAAGTTTTCTTTTTCCCCCATTCTCTTTCCAAATGCATGCAATCGAGTGTGCGGAAATCCCGACTCGGTGGTGTAAAAATCAATTTTATGGCAGGCGCGATTCGTCTCTAGCTTTTTTTGTCTTTCCCCAAACCCGCGCTTTTCACGAAAAACTCGTTTCTGTCGTGCATTCCGCCTGCAATCGCCCCAAAAGCAATCCCTTTCGTCCTTCGGGAAGCTCTTATTTCTTCTGGATCGCGCTGGCAAGTCGACAAAACGAAATACACGGAAATATCCGATATGCCGTCCGCAATCTTTTTGCTAAACTTGTGACATGGTTAATCTGTTATTTGTTGGAATCGGTTCGGCAATCGGCGGAATCGTTCGCTATTGGATTGGACTGCACATCAAATCGGGCAGTTCATTTCCGGTTGCCACTTGTATCGTAAACCTTGTCGGCGCCTTGCTCATCGGATTGCTCTCGGGCTGGCTGGAACGCAGCGATTCGCCCGGCAACCTTGCACCCGTCATACGTTCCTTTGCCGTTATTGGATTCTGCGGAGGCTTTACGACTTTTTCCACATTCTCGAACGAAACCTTCCGGATGGTGCAGCATGCGCAATTTGCTGCAGCCTCACTCTATCTATTCATTTCGGTTTTCGGCGGACTCGCCGCCGTCTTCACTGGATACGCCATTGCAAAATCAATTGGCTGATTTTCCGAGACGCCCCAACGCTCAAGCCTCTCTCACGAAAGACCCGCATTCGCTCCCATAACCGGAAGATTCGGTTTCGAAACGCCTTACCCAAACTTCGAAACGCCCTGCACTAGCCCATTTTCTCGTCCAACGCCGCCTTCGCGGCACGGGAACGGGCGGCCTCAGCGATGTCTACGGGAACGGCTCGTTTCCCGAGAGGCGCAAAAGCGGCAATGGCAATTTTGAAGTTGGCGAGGCCAAACGGAATGCCGACAATGGTCAGACAGTCGGCCAGCCCGGTCAGCACATGGGCAATCGCAAGCCAAAGCCCGGAAAAAATACACCAGAGAAAGTTCATGAGACCGGTTCCGGCAATCCGTTTTTCGCCGACAGACTCCGCCGGAACAAGGTCCTTCCCAAAGGGCAGGAAGGCAAATCCCGCAATTCGAAAGCAGGCAATGCCAATGGGGATGCCCACAATCGTGAGACACCAGATGCAGCCAACCAACAACCAGAAAAGACCAAGCACGAAACCGCCGCCAAACAGGAGCCAAAGAAGATTTCCGATGAATGCCATTGCTGCAAATCCTTTATCTTGTCAACGAATTTTAGCGGAGTCGGCATCATCCCATCCGGGTCGTGCCATGGCAACCTCCGGACACGTAAAGGGGGATTCATGCTTTGAACAGTTGGCGCAACCACGATACAATTTATGCATAATCAAATGCTTGTCGACCTTTTCGAAGCCCATGTGACGGAAAAACTGGGTTTCGAATGTCAAAACGATAATCTGCCAAACACGAAGCCCTTCAAGCCGTTTCAGTTGCGCATCGACCATCGCCCGGTCAACTCCGCATTTTCGCCAATCGGGCTTGACGCATACCGACTGAAGCTCGGCCGTCGTTTTCAAGGGGTTTCCAAACTCTGCCCAAAGCTGGTACGCAATCGTTCCGACAATCTCGCCTCTATCGGAGACCGCAACCATGAACCGGTCGATATTCTCGATGACATTGGTAAGCGAGCGGGTAATCAACCGTTCACAGTCGCTGGCAATCAAGGTATAGATGCCACGGGCATCCGTGAAGGTAGCCGGGCGGATTGTAACACCTGCCGTAACAGCGGCTTTCGCAGAAGATATGGATTTGAAATCGTTCATGGGGTTTCGTGCTGTCAAGCGTCAAGGAAAGGTTTGAGAACTTGTTCGATGGCGGCTTTCCTATCCGCCAGGAGACAACCGCTTTTCGCTTCCAGAATCAGCCGCAAATAAGGCTCCGTATTGGATTTGCGCAAATTAAACCACCATTCAGGCCAATCGCAACGAATGCCATCGAAATCGAGAATGCGCTCCGGCTTCGGCAATGTTTTCATCCAGTCCTCAACCGTCGAGATGGCGGCATCCTTTTCATGAATGACATAGTTGCATTCGCCGCTGTTTGCATAAACGTCAATCGGCGCCAATAAGTCCCGAAACGTCTGCCCTTGCCGAATCGCCGCCGCCACGCGCGACAGGACGATCGTAGCACACAAAACCGAGGAATCGCAGTGATGAAAGTCGCGGAAATAGTAGTGTCCGGCCAACTCTCCGCCCACAATGGCATGAAGCTCGCGCAGTTTTACCTTGGCAAAAGCATGGCCGACTTTCCAAAGATGAGGCACGCCGCCAAGCTGCGACACATGCTCCGTCACGCCTCGCGAGGTTCGGATATCGCAAAGAATCGCCGCCCCCGGTTCCTTGGCAAGATAGTGCTCCGCCAAAATTCCGGTCATGATGTCAGGTCGCACAAACTCCCCTTTTGCATCCACGAAGGCGACACGATCGGCGTCGCCGTCAAAGATAACGCCTAAATGCGCTCCGCTTGACACGACTGCCTTTCCGAGTTGTGCCGTCGCCTCCGGCAAAAGAGGATTTGGCGGATGGTTGGGAAATGTGCCGTCCAAATCCTCGTTCAAAAAGGTCGCATCCGCCTCGCCAAACAGCTTGCGTGCCAAAAGCCCCGCCATTCCATTGGAACAATCGACGACAAAACGCAAGCCTTCCAACGAACCGAGATTGCGACGGTGATACGACAGATAATCTTCCAGATAGTCGACTTCCTTCACCTCCCCCGTTTTGGCTGCCGGGAGTGGCAATTCCTTGCCGACCATTGTCTCCAACTCGGGCAACCCGGAATCAACCCCGACCGGCAAAGCGCCACGCCGCGAGATTTTCAGTCCGTTGTATTCTTTTGCGTTGTGGGAAGCCGTAATCATGACGGCGGCATCGTATCCATACTCCGCCACGTAATAGTAGGTCATTGGCGTCGTGCAGAGTCCCATGTCATCCACATCGGCCCCGGCTTCCGTCAGCCCGCGCCGCAATGCCTCCGCCGCTTCCGGCGAACTGGTGCGCACATCTCGGCCAATCAACACACGATGGGCATCAAGGAGCTTCGGTAGACAACGTCCGATGCGATAGACCAAATCCGCATCCAAATCGCGCCCCCAAATACCGCGGATATCATACGCTTTAAAAGCACTCATTCGTAAACCATCCTTTCATTTTCATTTTTTTGCCGCTTTGCGACACGCCTTAGCCCGCTTAGGCAAAGTGTCGCCAGGAACGGACTTCTTCGTTGCCGGTTTCGACGCCCGGCGAATCTCAATCATGGATAACGGCGGCTCGGAAGGATCGCGCGGCAGCCGTTCCAAAACCATCGCCGTCCGCACCGGAAGATAAACCGACAAAATCGTCAGTCGCTGTCGGTCTTCTTCCTTTTCTTGCGGAATGAAGAGCTGGTCTTCCCGGATACGCCCCTGCCCTCCGAAAACAGGAGAATCCGTCTGGAGAAGAAGGCGGTATTTGCCGGGCGGAACAGACACAGGCCAATCGACATGTGAATCCGTACAATTGAAGTTGAAGAGGAAAAAGAAACGTCCGCGGGCAAAGACCAGCGTTTTTCCTAGCTCATCCGATTGAAGCAGATGAATCGGCTTGTCCAAGAGGTGCTGATCTTTGCGGAACAAATGAATCATGGCTTCGTCAAAATCCGCCAATTCCTTGAACCGGAGTCCCGGATTGTCTCGCAGGCTCCATTGTCTGCGGGCATGCTCGTATGAAAAACCGTTCCCTTCCCGCGGAAAATCAATCCATTCGGGATGGCCGAACTCGTTTCCCATGAAATTCAAGTATCCCCCGCCGGCCGCCGCAATCGTCGCGAGCCGTTCCATCTTGTGGAGTGCAATGGCACGATCGATTGACAAGTTTTTCGAATCGTGATGCATCGAATCGTAAATGGACGGCCCCGTCATTTCAAAAAACATCGTTTTTCCGCCCACCATGGCTTGGTCGTGGCACTCCACATAACTGACCGTCCGCTCATCCGCACGCTTGTTGGTGAGTTCATGATACATCCACCCGATGTTCCAATTCGGGTCGGAGACTTCCCGCAACAACTTTCCCCACATTTCCGTAATGCCCATCGCCATGCGCAGGTCGAATCCAACGCCACCGTCGCGGGACGGCGCGGCAAGTCCGGGCATTCCGCTGACATCCTCGGCTATGGTTAGGGCGTCCGGGCGTAGAGAGTGAATCAAGCGATTCGCCAGACACAAGTAGACGTAGGCGTCCTCATCGACAGTCCCGTCAAAGTACTGCGCATACTCGGTGAAGTTGAAGCCGAGCCCATGGTGGCTGTAGAGCATACTCGTCACGCCATCGAAACGAAAGCCGTCAAAATGGTATTCGTCCATCCAGAACCGGCAGTTCGATAGCAAGAAATGCAATGTCGCAATGCGACCATAGTCAAAGAGCATCGAGTCCCAAATCGGATGGTGACCTCGCGCCCCTTCATGAAAATAGATATATTGCGTCCCGTCTTGCTTGGCAATGCCTTCCACTTCATTGCTGACCGCATGCGAATGCACGATATCCATGATGACCGCAAGCCCGGCTTTATGCGCATCGTCGATGAGGGCCTTCAAGTCCTCCGGTGTTCCGAACCGCGACGATGCCGCAAAGAAACTCCCGACTTGATAGCCGAACGAGCCATAGTACGGATGCTCCATGACAGCCATCAACTGAAGCGTATTATAGCCCGCCTTTACAATCCGCGGAAGCACCTGCAGCCGAAACTCCTGATACGAGCCTATGCCGCGCGCCTCCTGCGCCATGCCGATGTGGGCCTCGTAAATCAGAGGATTCCGGTCCGGAACTATCCAGCCCGCGTCCTTCCATTCATACGGCTCCATGGGGTTCCAAACCTGCGCGGCAAAAATCCCCGTTTCGGGATTCTGCACAACGCGGCGGACATAGGCGGGCAAACGAATGCCTTCCCCGCCATCCCACTTGACTTCCAAATGATAGAACTGTCCATGACGCAAAACAAATCCCGGCAACTCCAACGCCCAATTGTCCGAACCGTCTACCCGGTGCAACTGGAAGTCCCCCATGCGTTTCCATCCGCTGAAATCGCCGACAAGCCAAATGGCGGTCGCTTTCGGTGCATATTCACGGAAAATCCACCGGGACGATTTGCGGTGCAATCCGTAAAACTCGTGCGCATTCGCAAAATCGCAAAGACTTCCTTCTCCCGCCAACCGTTTTTCCAACGAATCAGCCTTCTCCGCCCGTGCACGGATGATGGGCAGAAACGGCCGAAGATAGGGGTCGGACGTAAAAGACGGCAACTCTGGTTTTGTCATGCTCCTCTCCTTGTCTGAATACGGTATTGCTTACGCATTTTCTTGTTTGTCTGGCGGAACGGCCGGATTCTCGCCACGATGAGGTGCTGCCAAGCCGATCCACATCAACTCTTCCAAATGTTCAGGATGTTTATTCTGGACAAAGGCCAGTGTTCCGTCCGACAATGGCTCCAGATGCGTCTCGGCATCCTCCGCCATGCAATGCAAATCGATTGTCCGGTTGACACAAAGCAAATGCGTGGCATGTGCCGCGACAATCGACAAATTGTGCGAAACCAAGACAACCGTCGTCCGCTTGGACAGACGCTCGAACAGTTGGTACAAAGACCGCTCGGTCTGCGAATCCACATTTGCCGTCGGCTCGTCCAACAGCAACAACTCCGGATCCGTGCATAGGGCTTGCGCGATGATGGAACGCTGGCGCTGCCCTCCACTCAATTCCGAAAACAGCCTGTCCCCAAATCCATGCAGTCCAACTTGCGCCAATGCGTCTTCCGCCGCCTCCCGGTCCGACTGCCTGATACCGCCGAACAAACGCCCTCCACCTCGTCCCAACGCTACCGCATCTGCCACCGTCAACGGAAAATCCGGATCGTAGGTGATCGTCTGCGGGACAAAGCCAATGCGGCGCCGGCCATTTGCCGGATTCTCTCCGAATACCTTCACCATTCCGTACCGGGGTTTCAACGCGCCAAGCAAAAGCCGCAACAATGTCGACTTTCCGCCCCCATTCGGCCCGACAACGACAACAAATGAATGAGCCGGAAGCGAAAAACTGACATTGTGCAAAACCTCTCTTTCCCCGTAGGAAAAGCATAAGTCGGTTACTTCAATGACATCTTGTGTTCCACGCATGCTTCTAGTCTACCGAAAAATTCCGCGCCCGTCACGCAAATCAATGCTCCGGCACGCTTATCCCAATTTTCCGCGGTGAATGATCCCGGAAATGAGTTCCCCCTGTAACAATCGCGTACCCCGTTGCACGTCCCGTGGCGGCAGGGCGCGAGATCGGCGCCCGGGTCTCCCGGCTCTCGCCCCTCGCGCCACCATCCTGCGCACCATCCGTCGGGACTCACGCCCCCATGCCTTCTCACTCCTTCGCAATGCGCCGGAAACAATAGGAAGCAAGGTCGCTTCCTAAGCGCATTCGGCTCTCGAATGGCCGGACTAAACCAATCGCCGGATCGAAAAGATTTCAGATAACAGCGGGGATGACAAAGTTGTATCGGTTTTCGCTTGACTTCCTTTCTCGATTCTGTTAGTCTTTTAGCCGTTTTCAACGTCTATTTTACTTTTCAGAAGAAGGGTCTATTCACATGAGCCTCCATACCTCTCTCAAGGGCACCAGCCAGATTACTGTTCGTCGCAATGTCCTCAAGCGTCACGAGCGCGTCGATCTTCTCAAGAAACGCGGTCAGTGGAAGGAAGGCGATCGCGGCTTCGCCCTCCCCAAGACAAAGCCCGAAGAATAATCGCTTTTCCCTTGTTACGCGGACTCCTTTCTCTCCCGCAGAAAAGATGCCCGAAAAGAAGCCCCGTGCCCGATCGAATCGAACACGGGGATTTCTTTTTGTCGTTGTCTTCCGCTAGAGCGTATGAAAATATTGGTAGATGTCCAGATAATCGCCATGTTTGTCCCGAAAGCCGCCGGGAATCGTTCCTAGCCTTTTAAACCCCAGTTTTTCATACAACTTGATGGCCGCCGTATTTGTCGCGACGACGGCATTGAACTGCAATACGCGAAAACCATACAAACGCCCGTTCTGCAGACAGTCGCGAACCAACGCCTCGCCAATCCCCTGCCCCCGAAACCGACTTGCCACCGCATAACTGGCATTGGCAATGTGACCGCACCGCCCGACATTGTTCGGATGCAAAATCGCCAATCCTGCAATGCACCCGTCAAGACAGGCTACCGAAGTACGGCTCTGGGACGCAAAAAAACACTCCGCCTCCGCAACCGTCAGAGGTGCTTCTTGCGGAAAAGCATTGCCGGCCTCTACGACTTCATTCCAGATGGCGGTGATCTCCGGCAAGTCCATCGCACCATACGTGCGAATTGTCAGCCCGCTCATCCTTGCACCTCAAGCAAGCCCGATGGCGGGACTTCACAAATGCAGAAGCCCGCTTCCGGTAATGTCTGGTTCACGGCGACTTTCCGGCCCGTACAGGCGAATGTCCGCAAGGCAGACGGTTTTGCAGAGAAATGGATTGGCAACTTGTCTGCACCGGACGCATTGACGATGTACACTTTCCGCCCTTTGTCCAGCGTAACGTCGATCATCGGATTAGGTGCATACACAGCGACCACCGTCTCCTTTTTCCCGTGTGCGGACACGAGCGGATAAAAATGCTCCGGCTGCGTCGGCACAAATCTCCCCGATAGAAGCGTATCGCGATGGCGGCGCCAGAACGCAAGCCAAAACTTTAGCATTTTTAGATGATCCGCCGGCAATTCCGATAGCCTCATCGAAATCTGGGGAACGGAAAACAAGACGTTCAAAAGCTGCAAGGCCGCCATCTCCGCCGTACACGCCGGATCCCATTGGAGCATATCCGAGTGAACGGCCGTTTCGCCCGAAGTCAGGCGCAGATCAAT
Organism: Kiritimatiellia bacterium; assembly: GCA_051884735.1. Taxonomy (GTDB): domain Bacteria; phylum Verrucomicrobiota; class Kiritimatiellia; order RFP12; family UBA3636; genus JAEDLN01. The sequence goes on from JBJEVW010000133.1 coordinate 11,782, forward strand.
CGTCCGGTACCGATTTGTCAAATAGGAGAAAGGACAATCGCCGGCACGGAGCATATTCGCAAAACTCCGGATACGTGGGCCTATGTACGTCTGCCGGAACTCGATGAGCAAATCCGGCTTGATCTTCGAAATGCGCTTCGAAATGTCCGTCAGCAAACGGCAAACCGCCTCCGGAACAGACAGCAAATCGCGTCCTCCCGGATTCTCCGGATCCATTGGATCCTTTTCACCTAGAATGAACGAATCGACAAAATCGATTTTGAATCCATCGAGATTCCATTTTCGGACTGCATTTTCGAAAATCTTTATCAGTTTCTCTCGTACCTCCGGAAACCGGGGATCGAGAATACCGACATCATCCTCAAACCGAGTCGTCAAAAGCTTATCTTTCCATTCGTCCCACTCGCAATTGCACCGCCCCATGAAAGGAAGCGCATACCAAAGCACATACCGCATGTCCAGCTTCTGCACCTCGGCGACATGTTTCGCCATGTCCGGGAATTTCTTTTTGTCGGCTTTCCAGTCTCCGCAATAGGCATAGGGAATTCCCGTCTTCGATGGCACCTTGCCGATATTGGGACGAAAATCCCACCCGTCATCCACCAGAATGGCATTCATCCCCAATTTCTTCGCCTGAACCGCCTCACGCAAGACACTGTCGGCGGTAATGGAGTGATGATAACTGTACCAAGTGGAATAAAATGGTTCGCGTGCAACCGATGGAATAGTCATTGGCTGTGGCATCCCGCGCTGGGACGAAATCCACCCCGCCGCATCCGGAATCGATTCATGGAATGGCAATTCGCGCACATCGAGACGAAAGCGGACGTTGTATCGCGTCAGGCGATCAAAAAACGACTCGAAGAAATGGACCTTTATGCCCGATAGACAAGTAACTTCGCTATTGCCGGCATCCCATCGCAACGTATGGAACGATTCCGAACACGCCACCGTCAGCCGACTGATTCCACACTGCCCGATCATGGAGAAGATGGGCGTATTGTGCGCAAAATCCGTCGTCACGCAATCATTTCGAGACATCCAGTCAGGCAAAACCGTTTTTTGGTTGTGCGTTGGATTCCATACGAATGCGGTATCCTTTGGATGCACCGTAAAATGGAGCGAAAATGCGGGCGGAACAAGAGGTTCCTCCGCTTCCAAGACCACGACCAGCTCGTCCAAGCCGGCGGCAACCGTGCGGACGGCCATCGTGACATGCCAATCCTCTTGATTTTCGCGAAAAAACAACGAGGCCTTTCCGGCCAGTGTATCAACACCAGAAATGTAATTCATAAAAAGTTCAAACATTCGGTTAACATGCGCAAGAATAGCAAACAAATCTCCCTTTTCTCAACCCCTTCCGCCATACACATTCCCGTTGACGCGCCAAATTCCTGCAAAAACAAGCTCCGGAGCCCGTCCGCTGTCGGCAATCTCGTCAAAGACGGAAATCTCTCAAGACGGCTCTTGCATCAGCATTCTTATGGCATCGATCAATGCGCGCGTAGCCGGAGAGGTCTCAACTCCCTTTCTCCAGGATAGATAGACGTTTGTCTGCAACGCCGGCATGAACGGACGGAATACCAATTCATTCTGAAACTCACCCTGAAATAGATTGTCAATGCAAACGGCAAATCCAAGACTGGCTCGCACCATAAACATCGCATTGTACAAGAGATTGTATGTTCCCGCTATCGTCAGATTCGAAACCGATTCTCCTATCCATGATTCCAAATGGGCTGACTTCTGCCGCGGAACAATCAATGGCTTTCCGAAAAGATCCTTCACACGTATTGCCTTGCGATTCGCCAAAGGATCATCGGAACGCAAGATAATTCCCCATCGATGTTTCTGCGGGAAAACCAAAAATTCCAACCCTTCGAACGGCATTGATCCAATAAGCAGGCACAAATCGATTGTCCCCGAATGCATACGCAGACACAGGTCGTTGGCATTCCCGGAAATGACATCAAAACTCAATGTCGGATGACGCTCGCGAAGATACTTCATCGCTCTTGCGAGCAAGCCGAACCCTACCGTCTCACCAGCGCCAATGACCAACGTTCCGGTCAACTCATTCGTCGATTTGACCGTCATTTCATCTTTCGTCTTTCGCGTCAACTCAAGAATTTCTTGCGCCCGCCGGGAAAGCAACAATGCTTTTTCGGTCAGTTGGAGACGTCGCGATGTCCGGATAAACAACAATCCTCCAAGCTCTTCTTCGAACTGGGCTATCTGCTGGGAAAGCGCCGGCTGCGAAACGTGCAACCGTTCCGCGGCGAGCGAAAAACTCCCGGCTTCCGCGATGGCCAGAAAATATCTCAAGTGTCGCAATTCCATGACAAGAAGCGTAGCACTTCTTTGTATAAGTGTCAATTATGAGTTACAATAATAAATAAGTATTAGTAATCAATTGAGGATTCTGCGAGAATTTTGGCATCAAAATTGAGCGAAAAGGAGATCGGTTTTGAATACCGGAAAAAAGATGGATTTGATTCGATGCAATTTCTTGAAGCGCATAACGACAGTAGGGACTGCCGATGATGTAGTAGAGAGTTGTATTGCGGAGATATTGTAGAAAGGTCAATCTTGAAGAAAGCGAGAAAAAAAAACATCCATCGTGGCTTGATTCGTATGTATATCAATAATAAATCATGTATATGGACAGAAGAAGTTTTTTGAAAAGGTCTGCCGCAGCTGTAGCGGTGGCAGTATGTCAATGGAGCGGTGCATCACGGCTGATGGCCAAGGACGACACCGCTTCAAAGGGTAACATCCATGCCAACAAATCAAACTCGGTGATTGACGACAAGAGCTATCGCCACCTGATGGGACTTGGCGTGTCGCCCATTG
>JBJEVW010000134.1:0-3473 GCA_051884735.1 Kiritimatiellia bacterium
TTTGCGTACGGAATGGCTCTGCGTCTCTGCGTTCTCTGCGTGAAACAAAAACTCACGTATGGGCAAATGCTAATTTTGCCATCGCGCGGCAGGGCCGGTAGGGCGCGATGTCCCCATCGCGCCGCAGCGTAATGCGCGTGCGGCTTTGCGTACGGAATGGCTCTGCGTCTCTGCGTTCTCTGCGTGAAACAAAAACTCATGTAAAGGCGGCGTGTGTGGAATGACGGCGCGAGCCAAGAATCCAGGTCGCCAATCATCATACCTACCGCAACGGGACACGCGAAGATATACGCGGCCACGGATCACGGACAATGATGCGCGAGTCGGGCAACGGGAGGGACGAGCTTCCGCTCGTCCGTTGCACATTGCGCGCATGCAGACCCAATCCAAAAATAAACCGAGCGGCTTTGCGGTGCGTAATCACCTTTCCCCCTGTGGCGGCTCACCACTCACCCGTGGCGGCTCACCACTCACCCGTGACGGCTCGCCACTCGCCCGTGGCGGCTCACCACTCACCCGTGGCGCTCACCTTTCCCCCCGTGGCGGCTCGCCACTCGCCCGTTTACCCCCCGTCTCCCCGGCCTTCAGGTGGATGAGCGTAATCTCCGGCGGACAATTGAAGCGGATCGGAATGCCGCATGCCCCCGTGCCGAACGAAGTGTAGCCTTGCAGCGCCCCTTCACTCCATCGGCCCCTGCGGACATGATGCGGAAAACGCCAGTTGCGCCACGGCAGAATGCCGCCGCGCGGCGTGCAAATCTGCCCGCCATGGACATGGCCGCAGAGCAGCAAATCGACTTCTTTGGCGGACGCTTCTTCAAAGCACGCTGGCGCATGCGCCAGCAATACGCACGGCTCGCCCGGCTTGCGCGCCGCCAATGCCGCCCCCAAATCCCCCGTCTTGAAAATGTTCGGATCATCAATGCCCGCCAATAGAAAGGTGTCGCTTCCGCGCCGGATCGTGACGGACTCGTTGAGCAAAATGCGCATGCCGGCTTCTTCGAAGGCGGGAACGTCAAGAAGCGAATCGTGATTGCCGAGAACGCCGTAGGCCGGCGCACTCAACGACCGCTTCACCATCTCCGCCGTGCACCGCAACGCCTCCGTCGTCTGATGCACCGTGTAATTGTTGAAATCCCCTGTGACGGCAACCAAATCGTAGCGCCCGCGGACCGTCTCCAACACGCGCGCCAAAACCGCCGGAAAGTCCGGATCCAAATCAAAGTGCAGGTCCGAGAGATGCAAAATCGTAAACCCGTCAAAGGCCACCGGCAGCCGGGCTAGCGCAAAGGTCTCTTCACGTACGCGCAAGGAGAGATAGTTGCGGCGGCCCGGCCACCAAAGCCCCGTCACATGCAAGCCAATCGAGGCAATGGGACGCAACCAAGCCATCGGACACCATCGAATGATCCCGCCCATCTTGAGCTCGCGCTCAAATTCCATCGTCAGCCGTGCATGATACCGCTGCGTGCCCATGCGCCGCTTGAGCATCGTGCGCTCTTCGTGCGTCACGCGCGTGACCGCACGCCCGGGAAACCGGAACTCGGTTGTCTGTTTTTGATGATGCTTGCGACCCATGCGCTGCGAAGAAAATCAAATCGCCAAAAGGAAAACGGCACCCATTCGCCATGCGGATGCGTGCCGTCGACATGCCTGCAAAAATGAACGCGCGGCAAACACCCGCCTTTTATTGGTGGTAGTTCGGAGCTTCGCGCGTCAAGGTGATGTTGTGCGGGTGCGCTTCCTGGAGCCCGGCAAGGGAAACCCGGACAAATTTGCCTTTCTCGCGCAACTCCTGGATCGAACGGGCGCCATTGTATCCGAGCGAAGACCGCAAGCCGCCGCAAAACTGCGTCATGACTTGCGAGACCGTACCCGTGTACGGAACCATTCCTTCAATTCCTTCCGGTACGAGATCCGCCGATTTGCGGTGCGACTGGCCGTAACGCGAGCGCGAACCCGCATTGGCTTGCATCGCCGCAAGCGATCCCATGCCGCGGTAGAGAACGTACTTGCGCCCGTCTTTCCAGATCTTTTCGCCCGGACTCTCCTCCGTCGCCGCAAGAATCGAACCGAGCATCACCGTTTCCGCACCCGCGACAAGCGCTTTCGGAACATCGCCCGAATAGCGAATACCGCCATCGGCAATGACGGGAATGGAGCCCTCCAACGCTTTCGCACACGTGTAGACCGCCGTTATCTGCGGAACGCCGACACCGCAAATCACGCGTGTCGTGCAAATCGAGCCGGGCCCGATGCCAACCTTGACGGCATGCGCACCGCAATCGCGCAACGCAACCGCGCCTTCCGCCGTGACGACATTGCCCGCAATGATGTCAATATCCGGATAGTGGGCGGAAATCCATTTCACCATGTCCATGATGCCTTTCGTATGGCCATGGGCAGAATCGACGACAATGACATCGATGTTCTCGGCCGCCAGCCGTTCGACACGCTCATAATCGTGCGAACCGCCGGAAACCGCCGCCGCAACCCGAAGCTGAGAACGGGAATCGCGATTCGCCATCGGCATGCGGTTCTCCATCAGGTCGCGAACATCCGTAAAAGAATAGAGCCCCGCCAAATGCCCATCCGCATCCAACAACGGAAGTTTGCCTTTCTTCGCCTTGAGCATCATCTTGTAGGCCGTCTCGACATCCGTGCCGGCAGGCGCCGTGATGAAATCGCGTACCATCGCTTCTTCCACCTTCACCGAATGATCCGGACAAAACGCAACATCTTTCTTGCTCAGAAGCCCGACAATGCGCCCATTCTGGTCCAAAATCGGAAAACCGCCGAATTCAATGTTGTTCTCGGCTCGATAGGCCTCGACATCCGCAACCGTCTGCCCGACATGGAACGTGACCGGTGCATGGATCAAGCCGTTGAGATGGTGCTTGACACGATTCACTTGGTCGCACTGATCGTCCACCGAAAGATTCTTGTGGATGACGCCAATGCCACCCAATTTCGCCATGGCAATCGCCATGTCACTCTCCGTTACCGTATCCATCGCCGCCGACAAAAACGGCGTGTTCATGGTGATGCGTGACGTAAGACGCGTCGCCGTGGAAGCGGAATCCGGAAGAAAATCGGCATACTGCGTAATCAGCGAGACATCATCGTAGGTAAGCCCTTCAAAACGGAACCGGGCCATGAAATCATCAAGATAAGCATTCGTTGTCATTGGATGTCTCCAAAAAGGAAGTGTGATTTCCAATGGATTGTAGCAAAATACCCCTCCCGAAACAAGCAAAAAACCAACCTTTTCCTCGCCCATCCGCCTTCGCCCCTCGCCCCCCGTTCCCTCGAAAACCCCAAAAAATCCATCCCGTCAATCTTCTGTGGCTTCCCGCACCTCATAATCTGTAAATCCTGTCTGAAATGCGCCCCGCTCACGCGATACCGGCCGTCGGGCCTCCCGACTCGCGCCGCCAACCCGCGCACCGCGCATACGCGGGTTATTTGTTTCC
>JBJEVW010000135.1:0-3473 GCA_051884735.1 Kiritimatiellia bacterium
GGGTGGCTGGCGCCATCCCGTCCGCAGAAGAGCGCGATCATTGGATCAAAGTCGAACACCGGACGAACAAGTGCACGGACACCGCGTGGTTGACGGTTGTGCATGTTTTGTCCGTTGAGATTGCCGGGCGCGGTTGGCCGGAGCGAGAGTGGTCAAATTCTGCGACGATTGCCGCCGGAGCCTTGCCGACCGATCCGCACCAAGCCGATGTCCGCATAACAGTCTTTCCAAACCGGATTGACATGCCCTTTCTCGTTCGACTGGAAGGAGGACTTGGCCATACGGAAGAATTCGATGCCGCATTGACGTTGGGCGGACAATTGATTCGTCCTCTTGAAGACTATCAGGAGTGTTCTTCCGGGGCGGGAGGTATCGCAGAGGGGTGTTTCACTTCGTCCGATGTCGTGGGAGAGACCGGAACCATTCGAGCATCGACAAAAAGTGCGTCTGTTTCATTTGTCTGGGACGAATTGGAGGAAGACGACGAATGGGTTCTTGAACCCGACTGTATTCCGTCCGATGGAAGGATTCGGAATAAATTCCGGCTTCGACTCCACAAGGAAGCCTTCGACGATTCTCCTTTCCAGCCGCTTGCGGGACACGAGGTGCGAATGTTCGTTGAGGAAGTCCTCATTGAAGACGAAGACGGCAATCAGCAAACCTTTTCAAATACGCCGGAATCGCCGTCCGATTTGAGTGAATGGGTCGAATTTACTGACGAATCCGGTGTTTGCGATTCAAATGGCGAAGTGGAACTGATGCTTGAAGTCAAATGTGGCAACGTCGTTTTCGTTCGACTGGCCGCCTACGATTGGACTGTTTATTCTAGCACACGGACTCCACCGATTCGCAAAGTCCCTCGTAAAGTCACAACTTCCGTCGACGAACGCGAACAGCATGAGTCTCGAACCGCCAGCTCCGTCAACAATTCGGCCGGCGGACCTTATTTGATTCTGTATCCCAACCAAATTCCGGTTTCCCCATCCGATGAGCTCGTGAGCCAATTTAAGAACGCACGAAACCTTTCAGCTATGGTAGGAGGCGTGGTCCGCGTCTGGCCGTTCTTTCGCTCAGGGACGAGTTATAGAAAGATTTTCAAGTGCAATGTCCGGTTTCGCAAACAATCCGCATCGGAGTCCGCATGGACAACGATCACCACATACGCGACTGCTTCGGCAAAAACAGAAGGGGTCTTCCTTCATGAATCCGTTGATACTGCGTGGGACTATATCATAAAACCAGACGAGCCTGGCACGTATTCTTGCGAGGTTCAGTATTGGAAGAAGTCGGGCGACGCCCCGAAAACCTTCTCCTTTCAGTTCTCTGTCTTTTCATGTTCGCTAACCGCTAAAAATCCCTTATTTCAATTCATAGATGACACAGTACCTTGGGCGGCATTTCTCCATCGGAGATCCACCTCTGAAATCAACCAAACGACTTCTATTGAACTTCAACCCCAACCGGATGCGAATGGCATTGCTCCAAATGCGATCCTTGTTTCCGACCCCGCTGTTTTTTTGAAAAACGGAAACAACATTGTTTCCGCCACATCGGAAACATCGGACATTGTATACGGAGTCGGACGTTTCTCCTGTCCTCACACGAGAATCCCGCTTTTAAGCAACAAGCCCGGAAACTCTCTTGTTCTTTTCGTCAATCCAGAACCTTCTGCGGTCGAGAATACGAATCGAGTTGGTCTCTTGCAATCGATCGGACTGGCCGTCTTCGACATGTACATTGTCTCTCCTTCGGGAGAAGCACCTCCCGAGGGTGAAGCCGGCAATGCCGAGGTGGATTCCGCAGATGATGCCTTGTGGGTGTTTGACCAGGAGAACGATGGCAAATGCCATGTCATCTGCAAGGCTGCTCCCTTGTCCGGCATTTCCGACGAAAATGTCAAGAAGGAAATCTGGAAAAGGCTTGACTGGTCTCTTCCACCCTGTGGAGGCGTCTCGCACATTCTGAAATCAGACAACGGCGATGGGACTTGGAACTACGACTATCCCGTCATGCCATCGGCGAATTCCTCGTTCGGAACAAAGCCGTATGGCGTGAAACTGTCCATCAAAGACGCTAAGGTAGAACCATGGAAACAATCGATTCAATTCCGTTTCAAGAAAAACGGAACCGGAGCGTCTAAAGACAATGATTCGGATCATGTCCATGAAGGCGATCCGAACTGGTATGTATATTGGCAGCAAGTGGCGAAACAGTTCGGGTTTGGCCCCGAATGTCCAACCATGAGGTATGTTGAAGATCTCAGGAACGCGGACGGCGAGAAAAAACAAGGCATATACCAACATAACGGAGACACAGCAGGAAACTGGACGGAAGAGATTCTGGTTGGAAGATGGCATGAGGAAGGTGTGGAACACACGATCGTGACTTTCGTCACAACAATTCACCACGAAAATGGACATCGGCAATCGCTACAAGAAGATTCATTGCATGGCGGATGGGAAAAACCCATTCAGTATGGATGGAGAAACGATGTTGATGTTGACGAACAATTGAGCAATCGCGATTATAGTTCCGCAATTGAAGAGTGGAAACGGAGTTCCGACTTCATACATCGAGAGTTTGAGGATAGGACGGATGGTTATTCTGCGGACGAAAACAATTCAGACAAATGGGAGCTTCGCGATCACGGCAATTGGGACGCAGAAGAAAGAAAAGGATTCTGCACCCGAAATGAAACGGAAGTTCGTCGACAAGGTGACGCCATTTCAGAACACGATTGGAGTTTAAAATGAATTGGTCTGCGATAAAAACGAAATCTCCGAAACTGAAAGCCTGGACTTGTTTCATTCTTCTTCTAGGCATCATTTCCGCCGGGTTCATTTGGCGATCCGAACTTTTCACCATCTTGCAAGTTTGTCAATTCAAACGTGCTGTTCTTTCTTTTGACAAGGAAGAGTACATGCATTTATTCAACCAACTTGTCTATTACGACGAGACTGCTGGTGCGTTTCGCCCGATAAATGCGATTGCGGAAAACGGAATGCGAGTTGCTTTTCGAGAAGCCATGTCCCATCAAATCGAAACGGACTTCTCTTCGCTCGGGGCAGATCAAATTGATCCATATTTAATCGTCTCAATTCTCATGTTCTCGGCGAGCCGCGAATATGGAGGAATTGGTGTCGCAGATGACGACGACGGGTTTTCTTTGGCGTCCCGCCTGATTGAAGTTGCTACAGAACGAAACATCGTACCGGCAAATCATCGCTGGGAAATAAGGCGACACGGCAACGGGTCCGTCCAGTTTTATGATTGGCACATCAAATACTAAACAATGATGGCGAAATGAACTTCAAATTGCGGATTGCCGCATCTTCTTTGTCTCAAATGGATAAATGGAATGGCATCATTTGCATTTCCCATATTTCAACCATTGCACAATGAAGTATTGTCCCGTTTTCACCCTTATCCCGGAAAATTAAATCCAGAGCATGGCGGCCCGGATTAGGCCGTCA
>JBJEVW010000136.1:0-3472 GCA_051884735.1 Kiritimatiellia bacterium
TGACGCTCAGCAACGGCGTCACCATGCCGATGGAGCTCCTTCATGATCTCCCGCAAGGCACGTTTGTTCGATGACGAAAAGTTTTCGGATACAACACCGATTCGGCGTACGATTTCTGCCGCCAACTGATATTCGGAAACCCGCATCAAGGCCTGCGCATAATGCAAGTGGATGTATGGATTCTCTTTATCGAGAGAAACGGCCTCCTCCAAAGCCTCTCGTGCTCCGGCATAGTCTTCGCGTGCCATCAGTACACAGCCAAGCGTATCCCAAATCGTGGCTTGAGAATCATCTAGCGACAATGCCTTTCGAACCAGAACTTCAGCCTCTTCGTTCTTGTGCAAGGCAAGCTTTGCGCATGCAAGGTCATTCAAGGAAAAGATGGAATCCGGCTGATGAATCAACGAGCGTTCCAAAAAGTCTTCCGCCGAGGCATACCGTTCTTCTCCCAGTTGGAGAGAACCCAAGATGTAGTTGGCAAAAGAATGATCCGGCTTGCGCGAGACAATCTCACGGGCATGGCGAACGGCGGAAATCTTGTCGCTTAACGCATAATCCATGCGCAAAAGCATGTCCATGACCGGCAGGACGTCCATACCATTCGCATTCACAATCGCTTTTGCAAAATCCTCTCGTGCTTCCGCATAGCGCCCCGATAAAACACGGACTCGCCCGCGCGTAAACAAGGCCTGAAAATCTTTGTCGCTTTTCAAACGAATCAGCTCGTCCGATACTTGTACCATATCCGCCAACGCGAGTTTTCGTTCCTCCTGGTTGCCGGCCCGGCTGGCGATTTCGTAACGCTGTGAATGGATAAGCGAAAGCAGGACGTAGACACTTGCATTCTCCCGGTCGATTTCCCGCAAGCGCTCCGTTTGGACGCGGGCCGAATCAAGATTGCCCGCAATCAAATCCAACGCGGCGGACTCGAATAGAATGCGATCCTCCGATACTCCCGCACCACTCGCTCTCAACAGATAGTTGCGTGCCTCTTGGAAGCGTCCGTCTTGAATGCAGACATGCGCGATGCCTAGCAACGCTTTTGGATTTACCGGATCGGATTCCAAAACCTGCAGGTAACTTCCCTCGGATGCTTCTTTATCGCCGGATTTCAGATACACTTCTGCCATCATGCTACGGATTCGATTGCGGTTCACAGGATCCGCACTCTTCTCGGCATACTTTAGCGAATGCAACGCCAACTCCGAATTGCCAGATTGCGCCCACGTCCAGCCGAGACTCATAAACGCCTGCGGATTCGTTACATAGCCAAAAGACGATGAGAGGCTCCAGATATTTGGAGGTGTTGTTCCTTTTTGTTGGAAATCAGAAAGAACTTTATTGACCGCTGCCACACGATTTGTATGGCCGTCTTGATGGACGATGTTCGCCCAGTTCAACATGGCCGATACATTCTCTGGATCGAATGCAATTGTGCGATCGAATACCCGGAATGCTTCTTCCCGCCGATTGGCCTGTTGCAAAAGGAATCCCGTATTGTTCGCAATAAACGAGGCGGCGCGACGGATGATTCGCTGGTTGAATGTGATGCGGGCATAAGCTTCTTCCGGAATCTTCCGGAAACTTTCATCCAAATCATCCAACATCTTCAGCACCTTTTCGTCAATCGGCTGTTTTTCGGCAATTGCTTTCGCCTCCCCCGCCGGAATGCCTAAAAACGAAAAACCGTTCGGAAAAATGTCCAATTTCGCAAGATGCCACAAATCCGGCAGGATGGTCAAGGCAAGGCGCTCATCCGCGTCTTCACGAGCAGAAATCCATTCGCGAATCAGCGGAATCATGCCGACGTCCAACATGTTTTGCAGACGGACACTCGGCAACTTTTCGCGAAAAGAAGCTGTCGATTGTTTGGTGTTGCCTTTCGAAAGGTTGATGATGTTGAGTTCCATCCCCCGCTCATGAGCGCGAATCAGGATGTTTTCGTCCAGAGGTGTTGCCGTCACCAGCCAGTCTCTGCCCTCTAGATTGTCCAGCAATACATCCACATATTTCTGGACAAACTGTTGTCCGGAAACACGCGCATCATCGGAATTGTGATACGCCGTATAGCCTAGAAAGAGTACGGCAAATGTCACCACCGCCGTCCGTAACCAAAAAGAAACGGACGCGCTCAGACAGAATTCGATGATAATCATTTGCACCCATCCGATGATATAGCCAAAGGTGAGAGCAACCATGCAGTAAGGCAGAATTTGCAACGACTCGACATTGTAAAACTGCCAAGGCGAAAAGCTCAGATCCAGCAAAACAAGAATCGAGGTAATGGCAACAACAATGTGAAGAGCTACAATGGCTCCCGTTTCATGCGCATTCAAAGCGCGCGCCGCAACCATCAAAACCGCCAAAAAAGGCAGTACCGTCAGAGAAAGCAGAATCAGCCACCAAGCCCGCGGAATCGAACCGATGACGCCTACAAAGAGCCCTAGAACTTCAGTTTTGATCAGTTGGTACAGATTGGGATGCCCATCCGTAAGAATTCGATATCCTTCCGAATGGTAATACGATGCAATTTCACAGGAGAGAAGCAACAGCATCGGCCCCGCCACCAAAAGGAAGGATAGAAAAAATGACCGAATCGAAAGGCGGTCGTCGCTCCAAAGCAAGAAAAGCGCAAACAGAAGAACAAGCGGTGCAAAACCAATAAAACTAGGCACCTGCCCCATGCCGGCACCAAATAGAACAAAAAAAACATAGAGGCTCGATAGCCGCCGGCAAAGCGCGTACTGGAAGAGAAAGTAAAAACTCAAAAGGAGCCAACATAAATAAAATCCGTATGGATAGGGTTGCGTCGATGCGAACCAAAATGGCGCCGAAAACAAAAGCGCAAATGCTGCGGCCAATCCCGAAATGACCGGAACCCACTTCAAATAGCTAAAAACCTTTTCTTCGCCAACGACAACCGATACCGTCTTGTGCAAAAGTTTCCGGTCAATGACAACTAGAAAAAATTGCGCAAGGACCAAAAAGGAAAGCGCTATCGCAAGAGAACTGAAGAGCGTATTGACGACATTGCACCACAATGTGAGTGACGAGGTCGGTGCAACACTGCAAACGCCTTGCATTACCATTCGCCACACGTAATTGCGCGGACGCAGATTGGGTGTGATATTGATTGCCGACGCCAACAGACTGCTGGGTTCACCCGGTACCGCAAACGGAACCAACGTCGTTGCCGTGTAAAAAAGGAAACTCCCAAGAAACAGAAACAGCGCAATCCAAAGTTGAAACCGTGTGGTTTTCAACAAAAAGAGCAACGACTGGCGCGGCTCCAAATCGGTTTTGTTTGAATCAGGGGATTCTTGAGTAAGATGGGAGGCAATGGCCATAGGCGGATTCTCCGTGAATGCAGTGTGATACCTTATTCTAGAAATACGAAATTTATCCTTTTCAGAAAAATGTATTCCGTCTTAAGCGGATTTTCCGGTTCAATTTCAACATCTTCCTGTTTGGT
>JBJEVW010000137.1:0-14318 GCA_051884735.1 Kiritimatiellia bacterium
GTCGCTCTTCCGGAAGGTGCGATGAACCAGCAGAACCCGTTTCTTGTCCGGCGAGAGAATGTAGGCAAGCGTTCCCACGATGGGACGATGCCGTTTATCGGTTCCGACCGGTTGCATCTCAACGTGCCTCCTTGATTGGAACCTTCACGACAATCTTGCGGACAAATGACGCTCCATCTGCTTTCACGCACCCGGGTGCATGCGCCTCGTGCGGCCAGATGACAAGCAGATCCCCAGCCTTCATCGCCACGGGAATGCCTTTGTTCGGCTCTTGCGTCAAAAACGCAATATCCTTGTCTCCGTTGTACGGAATCTCCTCCGACATCTCCGAAGGCACGCCGATGTAAATGTACTCCTCCCCGGAAACGACAACCTGGACATCGATAAAACGACAATGTGTCTCGTAATGCCGGAACGGATGGGACGGATATTCCTCAATCGAAGCATAGGCCCCATCGCCCATTTCATGGCGTCCTATCGCCGCCGTAGCCGCATGCTCGCGCAACCACGTGAAAACACGCGGAAAAAGCGGATGAACGCCCGAATAAAGCCCGGCGTTCGCCAACCGGTCGAAAATCATTGCACCGCTCCCTTTTCCGCCATGGCTTGCTCGATTTCTTCGTTGATGCGCTCCGCGGCATCGCGACGATTCTCCGCACCGACAATCGGACGACCAATCACCAAATAGGAGGAGCCCGCGCGAATCGCATCCCCAGGCGTCATGACCCGTTTCTGGTCGCCTACTCCCGCACCCGCCGGACGCACCCCGGGTGTCACCAAAACGGGCTTATCGCCCAACGCCTGACGCAACAGCGCAACCTCCAGCGGCGAGCAGACAAGCCCTTTAGCACCGGCGTCTATCGCCATCTTGCCAAGCGAAACCACTTGTTCCGCAACCGGTCGCACAATCCCCATCTGCCCAAGATCGTCTTGATTCAGACTGGTCAACACCGTGACGGCCAGGATCTTCGCGTCCGAGCCCGCATCGGCAATCGCTTTCGCCGCGCCCGCAACCATGGCCTTTCCGCCGGAAGCATGAATCGTGAGCAAATCGGGCCGGTACTTCAAAACCGATTGGACCGCATGCTCGACCGTACGCGGAATATCATGGAATTTCAAATCCAAAAACACGCGCTTGCCTTCGCCGCGCAACATATCCAGCATCGCCGGTCCTTCCGCCAAAAACAACTCCAAGCCGACTTTGTAGAAGGAAACGGCATCGCCGATTTCTTTGACAACCGAATATGCTTTCTCCGTCGTCGGAACGTCCAACGCAACAATAATCTTTGAATCCATAGCTATTTGAATCGTATTTTTGTTTTCCAAATCGAAAAACGGTCAAATTTCCGCAAAAACCGGCGCCGGCAAATCCAGCAATGCACAGGCATCCCGCAAAATGGCGGCATGGTCGAAAGCCAGACGCGGCAACGCCGCAAGCGGCCACCAACGCGCGTCCGCCGCATCGTCGCACCCCGAAACCGACGCCGCATCGGGCACCATGCACGTATACGCCACCGTGAGCACACGCTCGCGCGGATCGCGCGCTACAGCATCGTAGACGCCAACGCGACGAAGCCGAATTCCGGAATTCGCCTCGTCCGCACGCAGTCCCGTCTCTTCCTCGAGTTCTCGCTTCGCCGCCTCTTCCGTCGTCTCGTCGATATTCATGAATCCCCCCGGAAACGCCCAACATCCCGCATACGGAGGCTTCCCCCGTTGAATCAACAAAACAGAGGCTGAAGCGCGATTCGCTGTACCGGAAAAGAGAACCACATCCGCCGTGACGGCTGGATGCGGATGTGCATACGTATAGACGGATTTTTGCATGTTTCCCATCCTATCACAAGCCACCTCCCGGAGCAAATCGCAAAACGCCCCGTCCTTCCTCCTCGCCCCCTCCTGTAGTTTGCAAAAGTAAACGCACCTGATTTGGTGCGTTTACTTTCGCGCACTACGGCTTCTGTTTTCGCCGGCATGGCGTGATGGCCAAATCGAAAAGTGCTAGAAGTTGGCGGATTTCGACGTTTCCGGTCTCGGGCGCCCCGGATTTTGATACAATGCTCCCACATCCCGGGACGGAGTAGATTTTTCGGATTTTGTCCGGCGTCAGGTTCTTCTCGGCTCTCGAAAGGGCGCCTCTTTTACTTGTCGGATTCTGGCTTCTTCGCGATGACTCCGTTCTTCTTCAGGACGGCCCTGTCGGCCGCCCGCTCGCCTCTTGATGCCGGGATGGGCATAGCATGCCAATATTCTCGGCAGTCCGAAAGTAAACTCCCCTCCCGGGAGGGGAGATGAAGAAATTCGACCGTCTCAGCAATAGCCAGTTTTTATTAGGGGGGAGGGTAAACCACCACTAAAAACAAGTTTACTTCTGGAAGCCACACCAAATGCGTCGCCCCTGCGGTGGACCCTCGCTGAAGTTGACTTTCCGCCGCGCTTCCGATAGCATCCCCGCGTTTCTTCCCACTGCATTTTGTCAACATTCCGCCTCAATCGATTTCCACAATGAAAGCCCCTGCTATGCTGATCGCCCAATCGGGCGGTCCTTCTATGGTCATTAACCAGTCCCTCGTTGGTGCCGTTCTGGAAGCACGCGCCGCTGGCGACCGCATTGGCCCGATTCTCGGAGCACGCCACGGAATCGATGGCATCGATGCAAACGATTTTGTGGATCTGCGCATTCCTTCCGATCAAATGCTCGAGGAAATCGCTCGTACCCCTTCCTCCGCTCTCGGCTCCTGCCGGCGTAAGCCAAGCGTTTCCGAGTGCGATGCTCTCTTGGATAAAATGATTGCGCTCGGTGTAGGATATTTTTTCTATATCGGAGGAAACGACTCCGCCGATACGACTCGCATCATTGCCGAACGCGCCTTGGAAAGAAATACCCCGATTCGCGTCGGCCATATCCCCAAAACCATTGATTGCGATCTGCTGGAAAACGACCATACTCCCGGCTATGGCTCTGCGGCCCGTTTCGTTGCTTGCGCATTCCGTGGCGATGATCTCGACAACCGCGCCCTCGGTGGCGTCAAAATTGATGTGGTCATGGGACGGGATGCTGGTTTTCTCACCGCAGCGTCCGCTTTGGCACGCATTCGCCCCGATGATGGACCCCATCTCATTTATCTGCCGGAAACCCCCTTCTCCGTAGAGGCATTCTGCAAGGACATCAAGAACGCCCTCGCCAAATTCGGACGTTGCGTTGTTGCCGTCTCCGAAGGTATTCGCGACGAAACCGGACACACCATTGCAGAACGCTTTTCCAACGAACGGGATTCCCATGGCAATCTTCAACTCTCCGGAACCGGTGCCCTCGGCGATTACTTGGCTCGTTGCGTTCGGGAAAATACCGGTGTGAAACGCGTCCGCGCAGACACCTTTGGCTATCTCCAGCGCACTTTCCCAGGCATCGCGTCCGAAACCGACTCTGCGGAAGCTAGATGCGTCGGAAGAGAAGCTGTCCGATATGTTCTCTCAACACCGGAAAACACCCCGCCAGCGACCATCACAATTCGTCGGAATCCGGGTGCGCAATACGCGGTATCCTTTGTTGCCGCGCCCGTTCAGTCCGTCGCCAAATATACAAGGACCCTTCCCCCGGAGTTTTTGGCAAAAGCTCGTCCCGATGTCACAGAAGCTTTTCTCAAATTTGCAAGGCCGCTCGTGGGGACGCTCCCGTTTTGTCAGGTTTTCTAGTGCCTCGCAACCCCAAAAATCAATGCTTCTCTCGAGAACCGCGAAAATCGCGGTTCTTTTTTTCTTGCGGTTTTGTTAGGATTCTGCGCATGTCAAAATTGATTCCAGTCTTGCTGATGCTCATCACAACCTTCATTTGGGGCTCAGCTTTTGTTGCGCAAAAATGGGGAATGGACAGCCTTGGCCCCCTCGGATTTACGCTTTCAAGAAGTCTTCTCGGTGCTGCATTCCTAGGCACTGTTCTATGGATTCGAAACCGGATAAAAGGCGCGCAGCCCTTTACTCCGGAAAAGAAACGGGCAACTATTTTCGGCGGATTTGTTTGCGGATGCTGCCTGTTTCTCGCCTCCACATTGCAGCAAATCGGACTCTGCTATACAACGCCAAGTGTCTCTGGATTTTTGACGACTCTCTATATCCTCGCCGTCCCCATTTTACAGATGTTTCTTGGACAAAAGCCCCGTCTTTACATCTGGATCGGCAGCCTGTTTGCAATTGTTGCCCTTTTCTTGATTTGTTCCACGGGCTCAGCCGGAGCAGATTTTCAAATTCAATTGGGACGTGGCGAGATTCTGACCCTTCTCTGCGCGCTTGTCTTTGGTTTTCAGATTCTCTCGATCGACCATTTCGCGCCGCATGCCGATGTTCTTGCGCTTAATGTCATCCAATTGCTGACCGGAGCCGTGATAGGAGCCTTCCTTTGCTTCGGCGGTTGCCTTATATCCAAAATCTGCGGACTATCTTCCTTCCCCGCCTTTGCGTCCTTACAAAACGAAGTAAGCCTCCTCTTGACCCCCGGAAACCTCAAAGATGCCCTTGGGGCGATTCTCTACTGCGGCATTCTCTCTTCCGGTATTGCCTATACCCTGCAAAGCTACGCCCAATGCCGCTGCCCCGCTGCCCTCGCTGCCATTTTGATGAGCTTTGAATCTGTCTTTGCCCTCATCTGCGGATGGCTCTTCTGTCACGACCGTATGACCGTTATTCAACTCCTGGGATGCCTTCTCTTGTTTATTGTCATCGTTTTTACCCAGGTGCTCGATACCAGGAAGGATTCCGTTCCGGCAGACGCAACAACGTAAAGTCCGCCTCCGGGACTTGACGGAATCGGATCCCATCGCGCCTAATCAACCATTGCCCCTAGAAGCCGGAGAACAAAAGCGAGGTAAAGGTCGAGAGCGTATTCGCTTCTCGCATGTCATCCATCAACTCGCGAACATCTGTAACCGCACCATTGATATTGTCGTACATTTGCTCATCAGACGACAGTAACTTGCCAAGCGTCCCTTCGCCTGCTTCCAGACGATCGGTAATGGAACGCAAGTTGGCTACCGTGGCATTGAGATTCGTATAGATTTCGTCATCCGATGACAGCAACTTGCCAAGCGTCCCTTCACCCGCTTCCAGACGGTCGGTGATGGAACGCAAGTTGGCTACCGTGGCATTGAGATTCGTATAGATTTCATCATCCCGAGAAAGTAACTTGCCAAGCGTCCCTTCGCCCGCTTCCAGACGATCGGTGATGGAACGCAAATTGGCTACCGTGGCATTGAGATTCGTGTACAGCTCGTCATCCGTGGAAAGCAATTTACCCAACGTTCCTTCCCCATTCTCCAGCCGCCCCCCCAACACCTTGAGATTCGCCGCAAAGGAACTGAAGTCGTCCAAGGCGTTTCCATCCAGAAATTCCCGCAACTTCCCTACGGCCGCACCCGCATCTTCCATGAAATCGGACGGCTTTTCGCCAACCAGTTTTTTCGGATCGGGAACAATCGGTTTGTTGGGGTCGCCTTCAAACAAAACAAGTTGCCGCCCCCCTAAAATCGATGTGGAAACGACTTTGACGGAATAGCCTTCATGAAAAACGACCGGAGCTTCCAAGATGGCCGACACATGGACGCCATCAATCGCAAAATAAACGTCTTTTACCGTTCCGACCGTCGTTCCCTTGGCAATAACAGGATCGTTGCGGCGCAATCCCATTGCATCCGGGAGAACCGCTTCCATTTCAAATACATTTTTCTGAAAGAGACTCTTTCCCGATATGACAATGGTGAAGATGGCCAAACCCAAGAAAAGAAGCCCGACAAGGGCTCCAACGACAAACTCGATTCGCAGTTCGCGATTGATGGTTGATTTGCTCATGGCAATAATGGAAATGACGAAACATGAAAGAGAAACAGGTAAATCAAGTGCCGGGATTTTGCTCTTCCCAGCGACCTCGACACGTAATGTACTGCGCCTCCAAGAAAGAACGGGCAACAGGCAAATCGGAATGAATGAACTCGGATGGTGAAGAAATGGAAGCGACTTTTCCTCCCGATAACATTGCAATCCGGGTCGAAATGGAAAGAGCACTGTGCAAATCGTGCGTGACAACGATCGAGGTGATGCCAAGTCGCTGATTGAGGTCGAGAATCAACTCGTCAATGCGACGCGAGGTGACGGGATCGAGCCCGGACGTCGGTTCGTCATACAAGACGATTTCCGGTTGCGTCACGATTGCACGCGCTAAGCCAGCCCGTTTTTGCATGCCGCCGGACAAATCCGCCGGCATGGCCTCAAGGTCTTTTTCCAAACCGACCTTCGACAATGCGTCCAGGACGCGATCGCGAATTTCCTCCTCCCTCAGATTCGCATGTTCGCGCAACGGCAACGCAACATTGTCGAACACATTCATCCAAGCCAGCAAAGCGGCACTTTGAAACAGGTAGCCAAACCGACTACGGATTTTCGAGAGGGCGACTCCTGTTGCTTCACTAACGATATCTTCGCCGACAATAACACGCCCGGAGGTCGGCGTGAGCAGCCGGATCATATGCTTGAGCGTGACGCTTTTGCCGGTCCCGGATGGCCCCAAAATGCAAAAAACCTCGCCACGCTCAATGGTAAAGTTGACATCATCCAGAA
This sequence comes from Kiritimatiellia bacterium, assembly GCA_051884735.1. Lineage (GTDB taxonomy): Bacteria > Verrucomicrobiota > Kiritimatiellia > RFP12 > UBA3636 > JAEDLN01. The sequence continues at coordinate 6,607 of JBJEVW010000137.1, forward strand.
CGGCTTTGGAACCGAATCGCTTTGTGACATGCTCAAATCGTATCATTGCAGGCTCCTAGTAAAATAGCCGGGTCACAAAGTAGCCAATCACGAGGATGACAAGAAAGTTCGTCACCACGCTTTGACGCGTGGCTTGTCCGACGCCCACCGCCCCGTTTCTCGTCCGGAATCCTTCATAGCAAGAAATCGTCACAATTGTAAAGCCAAACAAAAGCGCTTTGAACAGACCGACATATAAAGCTTTCATATTGGCAAAATCCATCGCATTTTGCCAATAGACAGGCCAAGGAACCGACAATTGCGTATAACTGACCAGACCGCCACCGACAACGCCTACCATACAAGTATAGAAAGAGAGCAACGGAACGGTCAACATCATCGCGACAAGTCGCGGCATGACCAGAAAACGCACGGGCGATATGTCCATGATCTCCAATGCGGCAATCTCTTCATTGACCATCATCGTTCCAATCTGGGCGGCCATGGCAGCGCCGACACTGGCGGCAAGAACCAATCCCGACATGAACGGCCCCATTTCACGCAGCATCGATGCCATGACGGCCGGGCCAATGAGCGTCTCTTGATTGTATCGCCGCAACTCGATGCCAATCTGAAGCGCGAGAATCATGCCAATGAAAAACGCAACGACCGTTACAACAGGAAGGCTTTTGACGGCACAGATGTGAAGCTGACGGATGACTTCGCGCCTCGGCCGTGCACGATACAGATAACGGAAGTCAAGCGTCCCTTCAATGCAAATCATCGACGCACGTCCAATTTCCGAAATCAACGTAAACACTTTTCGTCCTAACGCCTCGACAAAGTTGCGCGGCTCCATACGAATCTCGGGCTCACGAACAATCATGGCACTGGCTCCTCCTTTTCTTCGACGATTTCATTCATCTCCACCTCTGAATCTCCACCGAAAAACCAGAGAAAGCGCCAATGCGATGTTTCGCCGTTTCCGCTGCGGCCCAAAAGCCCGCCCAAAATGCGCCACCGCCACTGACCATTCAACTCGGTCGAGTCCCAAAATGGCCAAAACCGGAAGGCATGATACGCCGTTCCGTATCCATAACGAAAGATCCCCCAAAGCGCCTGGTGATCGGTGCGCGCGAGCGCGGCTTGTTCACCTCTTGTGTAAAGCGTGAACATTCCCAGCAGATTGCGCTCCAACGCCCCTGCCCGTTTGGAAACACTTAAATCCGGAATTTTCGTGAACCGGTGTTCCGGATCTTTCCGGTTTGAATACAAAGGCCAAAATCTGAAAAAATCCTCCGACAGCGTCTCTTCTTTTGTTTTGGAATCGATGTTTTTCTGCACCGAATGGTGAAAGAACGGAAAGAGCGTCCACTCGTCTTTGCTGTACTTGCTGAGTCGAATCTGATGGTGATTCCAAAACGGCCACAGAATCCATTCGTTCTCTGCATGTCCATTCGTCAGCCACCGCTTGCTCCAAAACGGGAAAAACCGCCGGTTGTGCGAATCCTTGTTGTCCCAAATGCCGAAAAATGGCCACGGGCAATTGATGCGACGATACGCCGATTGACTCTCTTTTCCATGCGAAAAACTGAAAAAGGGCGGCAGAAACAGCCACTGGTCTTCCAATTTGCGATCGACATGTCCCAGAAGCGGCCAAAACATCCAATCCCGCCCCGGATTGATGCCTTCATGACGATTTTGAATCCAGAATGGCCACATCACATAACGAGACTCGAATTTTCCATCGGCAACCGTATGCCCCCAAAAAGGAAAAATGCGCCACGCATCGCGTTCCGGCCCTGTTTGATGCATCACAAACGGCCAAAGTACACTCCAAGTATGGTTATCCGCCCGATCCCAAGTTACCCAAAATGGAAACAGCGTGAAATCAATCCGATCCCACCACATTTCCCGAATGGTTCCGTAAAAGGGCCAAAAGGCCGCATACGGCTCTCCGGTTTTTGCGGTACCGCTGAACCAAAACGGAATAAGCCAAGTGCGATCTTGTGGATTGCTTCCTGAAGGCTCCCGATTCATGCCGAAAAAACAAAGGAAACGCCAAGAGACATTTCCATCGCGCCGTTCGCAGGTGTAAAACGGCCATAGATACTCATCATGCGATACCGAGCCATCGCCGGTCTTGATTCGGGTCCACAAAAAAGGACGAACGGATTCGCGGGACGCCCCTTCGGCCGTGACAACCTTTTCATAAAAGGGGCCGAACTGCCGGCATTCTGCAATTTCCCGTTCCTTGGGTGACGAAGACCACAGCAAGTGTGCGTCACGAACCATTCCGGTTGTTGGTGTGCGACAACCGGTCAATAGCAAAAACGGGAAAACCAAGGCGAATTTCCAAATGACCCAAAATTGTTTCATACTCCTTAACTATACAATACACCCCCCAAAAACTCAATCCCATAAGAATATTCAACCCTTTCCCCGGAAAAAATCCGGGATCAGGGTGTGTTTGCGTCGGCTTGATTCTCAAGACGAAAAATGGCAGTATGTCAAGCAACCTTCATTGAGACCGAATACTATGTCTACCGAATCCAATTCCACAGTTGCTTCCAAGGAAAAAAAGCCCTACGTCCCGCCACCGCCACCACCGGGAAAAGAGGTGCTCGTATCCGTTCGTGGAGTCGATAAAATATTCTCAAAGGGCGGCGAGACGGTTTATGCTCTTCACAACATCAATTTGGATATCTACCGTAACGAGTATGTCTCAATCATGGGGCCTTCCGGATCCGGCAAATCGACCCTCTTCAACATGGTCGGCGCCCTTGATAAACCCTCTGCCGGCGAAGTCTCCGTCGGTGGCGTATCCCTTCCCTCTTTGGCGTCTAGCCAACTTTCCTATTTCCGGTGCAAACATATCGGTTATGTCTTTCAGTCCTACAACCTCATTCCGTGGTTGACGGCAATCGGCAATGTCATGCTCCCCATGACGTTTTTGGGCATCGAAGACGATGCTGCCGAAAAACGGGCAAAGGAAGTGTTGGAAATCGTCGGTCTCGGACATCGTCTCAACCACCTTCCCGGCGAGTGTTCCGGCGGTCAGCAGCAGCGTATCGCCGTCGCCCGAGCTTTGGCCAACGATCCCGCCATCATTCTTGCCGACGAACCGACCGCGAATCTGGACCAGAAAACCGGTCAGGAAATCATCGAACTCTTGAGCGAACTCTGCAAGACGCAAGGTGTGACGGTCATTACCGCTACACACGATTTCAAAATGCTCAAGGCCTCCGATCGTATCGTTTGGATTAAGGGCGGCAATGTCGACAAGGTTGAAGATGTCGCCAACCTGAATATCTCCGTTGGCGGCGTGGACGAGTCCCATTACGAGGGATGACTCCGTCCTTTTCCAAAGGTGTTTAGGTGTATCTTCAAACCCTTGAGATTCTAGGCTTCAAAAGCTTCGCAAAAAAGACCCGGCTCGTTTTTGAGCCGGGCATTACGGCTATTGTCGGTCCGAACGGTTGCGGAAAGTCAAACGTTTCCGATGCCATTCGTTGGGTTTTGGGCGAACAGCGGCCCACGGCATTGCGCGGAGCCGCCATGACGGACGTCATATTCAACGGGACAGATGAGCATAAACCGTTGGGTATGGCGGAAGTGTCCATCACATTCGTTGATTGCGAGAAGCAACTCGGTCTGGAATACAACGAGGTCACTATTACCCGCCGTGTCTTCCGGACGGGAGAAGGCCAGTATTTTTTGAATAAAACGCCGTGCCGATTGCGCGATATTCAACGCCTTTTCATGGATACGGGTATCGGAACCTCTTCGTACTCGGTCATGGCACAAGGGCAGATCGATGCCATCCTTTCTTCCCGCCCGGAAGACCGACGGGCAATTTTCGAAGAAGCTTCCGGTATTACGCGCTTTCGAGCCGACCGAAAAGAGGCTTTCCGCAAATTGGAGGCAACGGACCAGAACCTTGCGCGACTGAACGACGTCCTTCAGGAACTCCGCCGCCAAATCGGCTCTCTCCAGCGCCAAGCCGCCCGCGCCCGTCGCTACAAAGAAATGAAAGCGGAGCTGCGCACATACGACCTGTTTCTGACAAGGGCGCGCGCACAGTCTCTTGATGTTCGTGACAAAGAACTGAATGCCGCTTTCGAAGCGCTCAGAAAGACGGTCGAGGGAAAACGCCAGACCCTTCTCGCTCAAGAGGAGCGGATTGCCGAAATGCGGCGTCGTCTGGACGAATCCGAGAAAGAAATTTCCGAAGCAGTGGCTGCAGCTACGGCCGCACACCACGCCCGTTCCCAAGCCGAAGAATCTATCCGGCAAAATAATTTGCGTTGCGAAGAAAACCTTTCCTGGCGCACTCGCGACGAGCAGGAAATTCTGCAATTGCAAACCGTGCAAAAACAACAGCAGGATCAGTTGGCGCAGTCGCTTCAGGCGGCAACGGACGCTACAGCTGAAGCGGAAGTCGCCGAAAAACATCTCGAGGAGGTGCGCCTTCAATTCGAATCCTTGCGTGCCAAAACGGATGAATCCCGCTCCTCTCTGCAAAAATTGAGAGACGAATCGCTCTCGGCCGAACGAACGTTGGCACAGGCGCAGGCTGAACTTGCGCGCACGGAGGCGTCTGTCCGGGAAACGCTTTTGGCAAACGAGCACTTGACCGCAGAACAGGAACGCCTGACCAAATTGGAGGCGGAACTTTCCGAACGGCTTGATGAAGTTGGCGGCGAATTGGAAACGCTTCAAGAAATGGCCGATCGTCAACAGGAAAATGTTCAAACCCTAGAGACGCGTCTTCGGAACGGCCAATCCGCATTGTCGGAAGCACAATCCAATCAAGCGGAAATCCGAGCTGCTTTGGCCGCTTGCAGAGCACGGCTACGTGTCCTGGAAGACGCTGCAAAGACTTCGGATGGCATGCCGGAAGGAACTGCGCTACTGCTGAACAAAGCTCAACCGCTTCCGGGCTCCATTCCTGAGGATGCCGTTTTGGGACTTGTCGCCGATCAGTTCTCTGCCGAAAAAGAATACCGTATCGCTTTGCGGGCGGTTCTTTCAAACATGCGCGATACCATTGCCGTACGCAGAAGCGGAGACTTGAAAACACTTCGCAGCGTGCTCCACGAACATCCCAAAAACGGTTCCAATCCACTACCGGCCGATCTCATCGCCGGCGATGCAGCCGGTCTTTCTCCCCGGCCATCCGCTTCCGGCGTTGTCGTCAATGCCGTTCCTTTTTTGCCGCTCTTGTCTTGCAAGGACGACTTTCGTCCCGCTGCAGAGCTTCTGCTCTCGAATGTCTACCTTGTCGACCAGCTCCCCGATTGTCCGGCGGACATCCCCGCAGGCATCACATTTGTCACCCGATCCGGTACGATTCTGCGCGCGGGCGGCAGATTGACCATCTTCTCGGCACGGGAAACGGCAACCGACCCCTTTGCACGCCATGCCATGCTCGAAGACGCGCAAAAGGAGGAGTCTGTCTTGCTCGAACGATTGCAAGAAGCAGAGGACGCCGAGACGCAGGAATGGGAAGCATTGCGTTCTGCGGAAGATGCCCTTTCGCAAGCGCGTGTCCTGTTTGAACAATCACAGCGCACCGCCGCCCGCAAGGAGGGCGAGGAACGTTCGCTGGCCCATACGCTGGCAGAAACGCGCGCCAATCTGAAACAAACCATTCGACAATTGGAGCAGTTCCGGAATTCTTCCGGCCTGGCGACCGATCGTACCAAGGAACTGACAGCGCGCATTGCCGAACTGTCGCAATCCCGGACGGCTTTGGCGGAAGCCATCGCTGGACAATCGGAAGCCACCCGCGCCGATGAAGCCGCCTTCCTTCAAGCACAAGGCCGCCTGACCGATGCGCGTCTCGCCCATGTCTCCGTGCGCCAACGCGTCGATGCTGCCACGTTCCAGAATAAAGCCGCCAGCGCACGTCTCAAAGAACTAAACGGCATGATTGATATGCGGCAATCACGGCTTCGTTCCTACGATGAAACCATCTCCCGCTTGAAAGCGGAAAACGAAACCGCCACAGCCGGACTCGATAAACTGGACGAGGTGGCTCGTTGCGCCGACACACAAATCGCCACCTTGCGCGAAGCTCGACTGGCTCAACAGAACGAGACCGAAAAGGCTTCCCACGCACTTCAGGAGCAACGCGCTTCTTTGGATGTAATCCTCTCCGAGCAGAACAAGACCGAAGTTGCTCTCGCTGAAACCAAATTGCAGCGAGAAAATCTCGGTGAACGCCTTCGTACAGATTGGGACATGGCTCTGGAGGAACTCGCACGAGAACCGCTCCCCGATTGGAATGGCAAACCGGAGCCGACATTGGACGCCTGCGCGGAGAAAGTACGCGATCTGCGCCGGAAAATGGACGAAATGGGCCCCGTTAATCTCATCGCCATTGAAGATTGCCAAAAAAGTGAAGAACGGCTGGCGTTCCTTTCCGCCCAAGAGGAAGACCTCCTAGACGCCAAGGAAAAACTCCTCGCCCTTATGAAGGATATCGACCGCCAGTCCGTGGCCCGCTTTCAAGATACCTTCAAGAAGGCAAACGAAAATTTCCAGAAAATGTATACGCGGCTTTTCGGTGGCGGAAAAGCTGAATTGCGGTTGCTCGATGACAGCAATGTCCTCGAATGCGGTATCGACATTGTGGCGCGGCCTCCTGGAAAAAAGCCTCAAACCATCTCGCTCCTTTCCGGAGGCGAACGGACCATGACAGCCGTCGCTCTTCTCTTCTCAATCTATGCCATCAAACCGTCCCCGTTTGCCATTCTAGATGAATTGGATGCCGCGCTGGACGATTCGAATATCGGACGGTTCGTTGATGTGCTGAAGGACTTCTTGAATCTTTCGCAATTCCTGATCATCACGCACAACCAACACACCATTGCCGGGGCCGATATCGTCTATGGCGTCACACAACAGGAAAAGGGCGTTTCGACCATCCTCTCCATGCGACTGAAGCGCGTCGGCATCGAAGCTCCAAAAGAAGAAATCCTCCCTGAAGCCGATACGCCTCCACCGCCTTCCGAACGGAAGTTGCAAAACGCAATGCGGGGAAAACGCCACGCCGCCAAAAAGGAAGCTTCTTCCCAAACACAGCCATCCCTTCAACCCGAAGAAGAACCCGACGCTTGATTTTCCCTGCCAAACAGCGGAAAAGAAAAGTCCATTGTTTCGTCCAGTCGATAGAATGCTATTTCCCCCATCCTTGACAAACGATACCGATTCTTCAGCCTTCAGGTGCGCGAACGCTCTTCGCGCCTGTCGCGCCCTTGTTTTGCCGTTGTTGGGCCTTCTCCTTCCGCAGGGAAGGAGTGCGACCGGGTCTGTCTAAAGTGCTATGATTTGCCGATGATGATGTACTGGAGCATCTCGTCATTCCACATCATCGGCGGCTTTCCCTTGAGGCCGATTATGTAATCCGCGCCTTTCGAGACGATTTTGGCGACAATCTTCTTCTGGCAGCCCGCGGCGTCAATCGCGACGATGCTGCCGTTCAGCGCGAGAAGGTCTGGTAAGCCTTCAGTGGGCAATCTTCAATCGTCAGTCTTCAGGCGGGGACTGCTTGGTGCGCGTTGCGTGTCAGAACGCTGAAAATTGAAGATTGAAGATTAGGGGCGACGCCTCAATCATCTACGCAATAAAACGGGTATTGCTTCAAATGCGTCGCCCCTGCGAGGACACCCCGCTCGTCCTTCGGATTGAGCTTCATTCCACAGGATTGGTTGAATCCATCAAAGGTC
>JBJEVW010000138.1:0-3395 GCA_051884735.1 Kiritimatiellia bacterium
CCGCCGCGCTCTTCGTGCCGTATGTGCCGGCCGGCGCGTCGAAGTTCGTCAAGGCCGCACGCCTCTCGAAGGTCGAGAAGATCTGCCCCGGCGTGAAGAAACTGGAGGTGACGTACGAATACTTGCCGGCCAGATTCTACCAAGATGGAAGACATACGCTCTCAAAAAGCGCGCTTTCAAATCCAAAGTGGTGGAAACAAACGAAAAATGGATCGTCTAAGTTTTTGCCTGGTTGGGGAGACGCGGAAATCAAAGGATTGATAGATGAGGCTTTTGCTGCTGCAAAAAGGCAAGGAAAGATCAAGCCAAGTGACCTCGACGGATTCATTTATGATGCAGGACGTCTTGTGGGGGCGTCCAAAGGAAGAAAAACCACTCGGATCAAGATTCATGTTAATCATGATGGGCGCAACTTGCATGCGTTTCCAGTCCCATAATGGAGTTTGAAAATGGAAAGAACCATTGAAGCATTGATACAAGACCTGGCCGTTCGTTCGACAGGCGATGAGAACGCCGTCCGGTATGAATCCTTTGGCGAGCGCCAATGTCTGGAATCCGACTCTTTTCAGGAAATCCCACTTGGACAAGATTGGCTTTTCAGCTGTGCATCGGAAGAGGAAGCATGTTTGTTGCTGACCTCTTTTGTTTCCGGCACTCTCGATGTTGGGCCGGGGTTGGGTTGCGAGTTGACTCGGTTGCTGGCAGAAAAAGGATTCGTTGTAAAGGGACAGTTGCAGAAAGTGATTGAAGAGACGGATTGGTCTCGTTACGGAACGCCGTGCCGCGTGTTGGCGGGACTTCATTTCCTGCCGGATGGCAAACGGAAGACAATGGAACTTCTGAATGTCATTCCAGAGGATTGGCGCGATGGTTTGTTGGTTTCAATTTGGAAATCGAATGACATTGAAGTGAATATGGCACTCGTATGTAAGTTTGAGGAATGGATTCAGTACCCCGACTGGGGGTGCTCATCTGGTGAAGACGGATGGATGGATAAGTTCATTGCAAAATGGATTGCCAATGAGGTTTTCTCGTACGAGCGACTGAGAAATCTCATCATGTGGCATTTCAAGCATGAGTTTCTTCGCCTGTAAGAGAATTGATGCTGAGGTGTTTGCGACCGATAAGATTGCCCAGAGGTAGACGGCTGACAGGTGTAATACGATAGTGGACGAAATCATTGTAACTCCACAGGAAGAAATCCACATACATCCAGTTTGCAAATGAGTCGAGGCAATGATGAAAACGATTATCCCGATTGTTCGAAAGTGTTTGCGTTCGCATCCTGATGTGTCCGGCCTCTCGGAGAGCATGGACGCTTATGGGAATTACTTTGAATTTGACAGCGGTGTAAAGACGCTCGACGATAGATGCTTGTTTGACGGATTGTCGAAATCCGACAAGGTAATCCTTTTGCGTTTTCTCTTTGCCCGTGAGAACATGAGGTTGGATCTGGGATGGCAGGTCAATGTGGAATTAGCCAAACTGGCGGCAAAGGATGGGAACCTTGTGCGAGAGGAGGCCGAGGCTTTTCTCAATCCAGACACTCTTCGTGAACATTGGATAGACTGTGTTCTGCGTGTCGGCTATTGGGGCTCTTCCATTGATTATGAAGCAGAGCTCGTCGATTTGATTCTTGAGAAATCGAATGCTTGCGGTGATGGATATGATGGCTTGTTTGTCGCGACATGGTTCATGCACTCGACCCGTGTGGACGAAGTTCTGGCAAAGGTCGTGACCGAATGGTTTGCAGGCGGCAAGTTTGACAGTGCGGCGTGTGCTCTTAGTGATATTGGAAGGCTTTTGGATCGGTGGGATCGTATGGATGGGTTCACAGCGCATCTTCGGCTACGTGAACTCTACAGATTATGGATGGCAAAATAGGATTGAGCGGATGGATGGCAAAATCAACGCTACATTCCGAAAAGCGAAGTCTGAAGGAAAGATCAAGCCATCGCAGCTTGATGGATTCATCTACGATACAGGAAGAATCATAGGTGCGGCTGATGGCAAAGTCACCACAAAAATCAAAATTCATGTCAATTCTGACGGGAAGCGTCTTCATGCATTCCCGTGTCACCGTTAACAGCGAGGTTGCAATGGGAAGCGGTATTATTGCTCTAATTAAAAAGGTTGCGGAGCGAAATGGCTCAATCGAATACTATCCTCTACAAGAGTTTGAGGAAGACGGGAAGGTGTGGTTGACTTGTGACGGGTGGCTTTTTGCTGAAACATCTTCAGAGTGGTTGTTCCCTGACGTGTCTGACGAAGAGGCGACGACATTGCTTCGGGCCTTTGCGTTAAAAGAGGATTGTTGTACGTTTGAAGTCCACTGTCACCTGGCCCGATTGATGGCAACCAAAGGCGGCCTAGTCCGTGATTTGATGGATTCTCTTGTGAAATCGGCGGATTGGGAATCATATACAACGTTTCCTGAGGCTTCTTTTCTTGCTGTCATGGATAATGGGGTTGAATGGATCCTAAAAGTCTTGGATGTCGTGCCGAATGACGGAAGGGACGGAATCTTGACGGCGTGTTGGTATTGCGAGGACATTCGTGTTCAGGAAAAACTTATGGCTAAGTTTGAAGAATGGACAAATCTTCCGGCATGGGGAGAAGGGGATGGCGAAAGCCAGTGGATGAAACAGTTCATCAGCAAGTGGCTTGCCAATGGGGTTTTCTCGTACGAACGACTGAAAAATCTAATCATGTGGCATTTCAAGCATGAGTTTCTTTGCCTGTGAGATAAGATTGCGAAAGGGAGATAGCGCGGAAGTCTGCGCGGATTAAGATTGAGGTTCCGCTTCGGGCGTAATTTGCATGCGTTTCCAGTCCCATAATGGAGTTTGAAAATGGAAAGAACCATTGAAGCATTGATACAAGACCTGGCCGTTCGTTCGACAGGCGATGAGAACGCCGTCCGGTATGAATCCTTTGGCGAGCGCCAATGTCTGGAATCCGACTCTTTTCAGGAAATCCCACTTGGACAAGATTGGCTTTTCAGCTGTGCATCGGAAGAGGAAGCATGTTTGTTGCTGACCTCTTTTGTTTCCGGCACTCTCGATGTTGGGCCGGGGTTGGGTTGCGAGTTGACTCGGTTGCTGGCAGAAAAAGGATTCGTTGTAAAGGGACAGTTGCAGAAAGTGATTGAAGAGACGGATTGGTCTCGTTACGGAACGCCGTGCCGCGTGTTGGCGGGACTTCATTTCCTGCCGGATGGCAAACGGAAGACAATGGAACTTCTGAATGTCATTCCAGAGGATTGGCGCGATGGTTTGTTGACGTCAATTTGGAAATCGAATGACATTGAGGTGAATATGGCACTCGTATGTAGTGTCTACCCATCAAAGCTTCGTTTTGACGCGAGGTGCAAGCCTATGCGCCTGCGAGCGATG
>JBJEVW010000139.1:0-3390 GCA_051884735.1 Kiritimatiellia bacterium
TACCCGTTTCCCAGGAAGGAGTCAAGGGAAAGTTATTTACAGAACAGTACACTAGGAGTAATCCGGAAAACGGAAGGTTATGGAATTTCCGGATCGAGGAGTTCGGCGATTTGCGCCGGAGGGAGGGGAACGTAGCCGCCGAGCGGGGTACTGGAGACGACGGCTTTTGCGGTGCTTTCGACAGTTTCGAGGGAGCGGTAGGCGTCGCTGATTCCGCGTCCAACCGTCATGACGCCGTTGTTGCAGATTTCGATGGCGGGGTTTGCGAGGGAGATTTTGTCGACAATCCGTTCATGCTGGCGATACGGGGCCTCGTAGGGAACGAGCGGAATCTCATGGAGGCGCAAGAAAGACTCGGGCAGGATTTTCGTATCGATGGGACGGTGGCAGATGCTGTGCGCGAGGCAGTAGAGAGGCGATGCGTTGATGATGCAAGAGATATCGGGATGGCTCTTGTAGATGGCATCGTGGATCATGGCCATGTGGCTTGGCAGGCAGCCTTGTTCCACGCATCCTTTGTTGATGACCACGAAGTCGGACGGGCGGATTTGCGAGCGATCGGCATTCTGCTTGTTGATGAGGAAAGAATCGGGGCCCAACCGCAGGGAGATGATGCCAGTGGTTGCGGAGAAGAGACCCTGTTCGATTCCGCGTTTCAGGTAGGTGCAGACGCTTTCGGCGCCGTTGATGACCTGTGGCGGTTTGGCGTGCGTGGTGGGTGCCAGGACACCGAAGAAGCCGCGGGCGCGCGTACGGTCAAGCAGGAGCTGTTCGTTGGTCAGTTCGTGCGGTTTTCCGATCATGGAGGCGAAGATTTCGGCCTGCGCGGAGAATTCGAGCGTATCGAACCGGAAGAATGCCTCGTTCAGGGTTGCGCCTCCGCAGCAAATCCCGTGGCTTTCGAGGATAATCGAATCGCATCCGGCGATAAACTTTTCGGCCACGAAGGTTGCCAGTTTTTCGGAACCGGGTTTTGCGTAGGGAGCGAAACCGATGTTACGGGAGCATCGGAAAGTCTGGGGAAAGAGGCGCCCGCTCGGGGTGCGTTTTGCCACGGAGAACGCCACGCCGCACGGAGGATGGGCGTGAATGATGGCGCGGATATCGGGGCGTGCGTCGTAGATGGCGCGGTGAAGCGGATATTCGGAAGAGGGTTTGTACCGGCCGATGCAAGAGCCATCGGCCTGGACGCAAACCATATCGCGCGGCAACAAACCGCCCTTATCGACATCTGCCGGCGTGATCCACATATCTCCATTTTCATCGAGGCAGGAAATATTGCCGCTGGCGGCGGTCGTCAAATGATGCCGGTAAATCCAGGACATTGAAATAGCCAGCTGTTCTCTGGGATGGATATAGGTGATCGGGTTCATGTCAGAATCGACGGCTTGCGCGTTTTCGAGAATCGGTTTTGGTATGGGGAAATTCTACCAAACGCCGTTTTGATGGGCAACGGACGGAGCGGAAATCAGCCGGGAAAGAGTTTTTTTGCGCGAGCAAGATCTTCAGGCGTATCGATTTCGATCCAGCGGGAAGCTTCCGGAATCAACGAGACGCGAACGGGGCGAAGGGAAAAGAGGCGGTCGATAGCGGCCTCGTACCAATCGGAAGTCCGGTTTTCGAGTCGCACGATGGCGTGGAGGATTTCGTGCAGTTGTGCGGCGCCATCGGGTGAAAAGCGGGCGATGCCGATATATTCGCCGAGGGAAGTGGCGGGGTCGAGTGTTTTGGCGATGGCGTCAAGGCGTCCGTCGGGCGTGGCGGAGACCTTCATCGCCTCGGCGTCTCGGGAAGAAGGATCAACGACGAGGGCGTCGGCGGCGGGGTTGTTGCGCAAGGCTTCCAGGATGGCGTTTTCGCTGATGACATCGGAATTGAAGAGATAGAATCCGCGACCGGTTCCGATTGCATCGAGTGCGAGGAGAAGAGATACGATATTGTTTGCGGTCGCCGCCTCCTCAAACGGGTGCACATGCACATCGGGGAATGCTGCGAACGGCCGGAATGCCTCCGGCATAAAGCCGGCGATCACGTGGATGGCGCATCCCGGCAAAACGGCACGAATCGATTCGATGCGGTGTTGCAGGAGGGTTTTGCCGCCGACTTGGAGGAGGGCCTTTGGAGTCCGGGCCGTCAGATTGCCCAGTCGCGTACCGCGCCCGGCGGCCAAAATGATAGCGGGAATCTGCATGGAACGTGAAAGGAGCTAGAGTTTTTGGGTAATCGACGGATCCGAGATTGGCGGGCTCAGCATGATTTCATCGAGCTTTTCGCTATTTTCCGCGATGATGTTTTCGAGCGCGGACAAGGTATTGAATGCATTTTGGATTCGTGCATTCTGTTCCTTGTCGGGATTATTGACCGCGTAGCGGGCGATTTCGGCCAGCTGCTGATTTAAATCGGCCAATGTATTGGCGGCGGAGGAGTGGTGCCGTGCGAATTGGCAGATTTTGTTTCGCAGTTCCTGGATATCGTGTTCGGTATTCTCGAAGCGTTCGCGGTCGGTCCGGTCGGTAAAGGAAATGACGGCGCCAACGACATTTCCATCGGCATCGCGGTTGCTGGCGGCGTGGATTTCGACATGAAATGTATCGCCGTCTGCCCGTTTTGCGATTGCGGAGCCGGAAATCTGGTAGGTTTCGCCGACGAGGGATCGGAGGATGGCGAACGAGTCGTTGGGTTCGTAGAAAAGGATTCCGAGGGGGCGTTTGAGCAGTTCGGTTGCGGTTGGAAAGCCCCAGATTGCCGCCACGGCGGGATTGGTGTATTCGATTTCGGAATTTTGGTTGATGACCACGATGGCATCGGAGGCGTTTTGCAGGGCTTTGTGCTCGGTCAGCAGCATCATATTGGTTTCGTAGCGTTGCGTTTCATCGCGAACGAGGAAACAAAGATGCGGCGTCGAGAGTTTGAGCAGGGAGACGGTCACTTCGGCATGGAACCGGCTTCCATCGGCTCGGACGGCCCATGTCTGGAGGAGTGTAAAGCGTTCCCGGCGGAGGTTTTCGAAAAGGACCTGAATGAGTTCCAGATCGATATTTTCGATTAGTTTGAAGATGGTCTGGTGGGTAAATTGTGCCTTGCTGTAGTTGAATTGCAGGAACGCGCGTGGATTGACGTCCCGGATCCGGCCATTCAAATCGGTAATGAGCGCGGCGTCGTAGAGGTTGTTGAAGAGTTCGCCGTAACGATCAGGGACAGGCTGGTGTGCGATTGCCGGCTCGGGAGAAGAGATCGGGCGATCGTCTTTCGGGGCATTGTCGATTGTTTTGTTTGTCGCCGGCGAGGTTTTGAAAAGCGTGCTTCCGGAGATCTCGGGAATGAGATCGAGCCGCATGGTACTGGAGTTGGAGGAAGACATAGCGAAACCGTCCGTTTGTTGCGATGGGG
>JBJEVW010000140.1:0-3389 GCA_051884735.1 Kiritimatiellia bacterium
ATCTGGTCCCCGGCGACAAACTCGGGTATGACATCCTTCGTGATGAGAGCCTGATCCGTTCATCTCCGTTTGTGAGGTCAATCGATGAAAGCACGAAGGCCTTGACCTATTCCTTCCGGTTGATGATGCCGGAATGGAAATATGCGTTGACCGGGGCGATCGACTTTTATCGCCTGATCATGCAAATGACGCACAGAGAATCTTCTGCGGAGATTCTCACCTGTACATGCGGCGATCCTGGGTGCGGCGGTTTCCAGGAGGAATATTTCCATGTATCCGAGCAGATGGTCCGTTGGTCTATCTGGAAATGGGATGAAAAGTATGACTTGCATTTCGAACGGAAATCGTATGAAATGAATGTCATCCGGATGCTGCGCGAACTGGTCGAGAATGGGGGAGGCCGGGATGGGTGGTGCGGTCCCTATTTATCCTTCACGGATCATGTCATGTGGATGTTGGGGACAAAACCGTATTATCAAGATTTCTGGAATCTATCTGAACAGATAGAAGTATAGAAACATTTCTATCATACTGAAAAACAAGCATCGACATCGGAGACCGGTAAGGCGGCGAAAAGCACCATGTTTTCAGCAAGGAAGCAATCATCACGGGTTTCTGCAAGGGTTGGCACATGCTTTGCTAATGTAAGTGTGTCACTGATGCAGCCTCTGGCGGCGCCTGTCATGTGTCATGGGTTTCGGATTTTGAATCCAGCCATCGGAGTCAATTCAAGGAGAATGGAAATGAAGCAGATTATCCATCATGGATATGATCTCACTGAACATGTCAATGTGGAGGAGATAGACGATTGTGTTTTGGACAATCTGCAGGCACCGACCATACGCACAGGTAGTGAGCCATTCACAAGCTATTACTCGGTCGAGTGGTTTTATGATGTTTGCCATAGAATCGATCCGGCAAGGTCGTTGACGAGGACATTGCTGAATCTGTTCGGCAGGGAGTACGATCCGCGCTCGAAGTGGCCGATCTGTGATATCCTTCACTGCCTCATGAGCGATTTGGGCTTCAATATCCAACAACCGAGGAAATATGAAGTGGTTGCATTTTGGACGATGATACCCGTTGGCATTATTCAATGTCTAGCCGAATCCTACTGGAAGAATACGGCGTTTTTTGTACGGCATGAGAATCTGTTTCGCGTAATCAACAACCCGTTCTTTTACAAGAATCCAGGTGTCAGTGAACACCGGCTTGTTGAAATTGGAGAGATGAAAGGTTTCCGTTATGCAGTCGACCGGACGAAGATCATCGCTGAACCGATGGTCTTGGCAGACGAAATGACGATGCTGAACGAGAGCAACCCCGATCCTGCGAAAGTGCAGATGAAACGGAACGACCTATCGCGGTCGATAAAGGAAATTTTGGATAACAATGGCATTTTAACCGATGGATAGGTAGTGGAGGAAGACATGTTGACGATTGACGGTTCAATGGGCGAGGGCGGAGGGCAGATTCTTCGCACGTCGCTATCGTTGAGTGCGATTACGGGAACGCCGGTCGAGATCGAGAAGATTCGTGCGGGCCGGGAGACGCCGGGGCTGAAGCGCCAGCATTTGACGTGTGCGAAAGCCGTGGCGGAGATTTGCGGTGCGAAGGTGGCCGGCGATGCGGTCGGCTCGTGCGAGCTCGAGTTTACGCCCGGAAAGATCGAGGGAGGCGACTATCGGTTTGATGTCGGGACGGCAGGTTGTGTGCTGCTGGTCGCGCAGACGGTCATACCCGTATTGCTGAAAGCGGATGCGCCCTCGACGGTGACCATTTCGGGTGGCACGCATGTTTCGTATGCGCCGATTTGGGAATTCTTCGAGTCCTGTTATTTGCCGGAGTTGCGCCGCATGGGCGCGAAGGTCGAGGCTGAACTTGTTGCCCACGGGTTCTATCCGGCGGCAGGCGGGGAGGTGAAACTGCGCATTTGGCCGTACCATGCAGAGATGAAGCCTGAAAGTTACGCGCTTCGCGATTTGGGGGCGTATCGCGGCGGATCGGTTGTCGGAGTCGTTTCGGCGATTCCGGAGGCGATTGCCGAGGCAGAAGCCGGAATCGTGGCCAAAAAGTTTCCGGAATTGAATCTTGTCCCCGAGGTACGAAAGCTGGAAGCGTTCGGGCCTGGCAACTATTGCTGCGCGAAGTTGGATTACGAAAGGGCTTCTGTCGTTTTCTCTTCGGTCGGCGCATACGGAAAGTCTCGCAAGGCCGTTGCAAACGAAGTTGTGACGGCGATCCGGGATTTCCTAAAGGCCGGCAAAGCATGCGAAAAGCATTTGGCGGACCAATTGCTCGTGCCGGCGGCGGTGTTTCTTGGCGAGAGGTTGTGGTCTTTTGATGGGGAATCCTTCAACGATTGGTCCGTCGAGGTACAGAAGGAGACGAAGCATTTCATGACGAATCAGAGCGTCATCAACAAATTTTTGGCAAATTGAAAGGAAAAATTGAAATGAAATGGGAAAAGTATGAAAAGGGTTATTCCGTGCCGGTGAAGAGCTGGTGCGAGAATTGCGAGGAAGGAGCCGTGGAGCAAGCGGAGAATCTCGCGAAGCATCCGGCGGTGTTTGGCCATGTTGCTTTGATGCCGGATGCACACCAGGGCTACGGCATGCCGATTGGCGGCGTGATTGCGACCGAAAATGCGGTCATTCCCGCGGCGGTCGGCGTGGATATCGGCTGTGGCATGATTGCGACCGAGACGGACATTCCGGCGGAGCGTTTTGCCGACCTTTCGTTCCGCCGCGCGTTCCAGGAGAAGCTCAAGAAGCGCATTCCGGTGGGAGAAGGCGTTTCGCATCGCGAGATGCAGGCTTGGGAGGGATTCGAGGATTATACCGAAAACAACGGCATACGTGCGAACCTCTGGCCGTCCAAGCTCGACCGCATGAATCTCGGCACGCTTGGCGGTGGCAACCACTTCATTGAGCTACAGAAGACGACTGCGTTGGACGGCGCAGGCGATCCGGCGGACGGCTCGAAGGTGTGGCTCATGATCCACTCCGGTTCGCGCAACCTCGGCAAGCGCATCGAAGAGCACTACCACAAGATCGCAAACCGTCTCTGCATGCGTTTTCGCGTACCGCTAGCCGATCCGAATCTGGCGTTTCTGCCGATCGAGGAGGCCGACGGACACAACTACTTCACCGATATGCTCTTTGCGCTACGCTACGCGAAGGAGAATCGCCGCCGCATGATGGAGGCGATGAAGGCGACGATTGCCGAGTTCGTGCCGGAAGCGAACTTCATCCGCACGATCGACATCCACCACAACTATGCGGCGTGCGAGGAGCATTTCGGCAAGAAGGTGTTTGTGCACCGCAAGGGGGCGACATCGGCGAAGCCGGACGAGATCGGCATCATTCCCGGCTCGATGGGTACGGCCT
>JBJEVW010000141.1:0-3388 GCA_051884735.1 Kiritimatiellia bacterium
CGGACGGTCTGCGGGTCGCGAAGGGGAAGCTCGACGAGGAGTGCCGGACGCGCAACGGCTACAAGGCGTTCACGACTCATGTCGAGCCTGTCGTAATCATCTATGCACCGAAACCAATCACCCTTTCAACGCTCGTCCACGAGATCTCCCATGCCGTTGATTTCATCTTCCACATCACGGGGTGCGACGACGGCGAACTTCGAGCGTATCTATGTCAATTCCTTTTCGTCGAACTTGCCGCAAAGGACAAAAACATCATCACCACACCGGCAAACAGGAGATAGTAAAATGAGCATTGCAGAAATAACCGTAGTCTCGATTGCCTTGATTGTGCAGTTCATAATAATCTCGGTCGCATTCATCGTCGGCAAATGCAAAGGATACTGGGATCGCGTTAACGAAGAGAAATTAGCAAGAGGAATTCGATGAACACGTCTTGTCCTGTGCGCGAAGATTCATCTTCGCGTCCCCTCTACATAGCCATGAACAACGTAAACATGCCAACTTTTCCTCCTGTTCTTGACCCCTGTTGCGGCTCGCGTATATTCTGGTTTGACCCGAATGACCGGCGTGCGTTATTCGTCGACTGCCGCAAAATGGAAAACAAGAAAATCTGGCAGAGCAGCGACGGAAAAACCGCTCGATACTGTACGATAAAGCCAGACGTCCTGGCTGACTTCAGGCATCTGCCTTTTCCAGATGCGACGTTCTGGCATGTCGTTTTCGACCCTCCGCACCTTGTGCGCGTCGGCGACAACGCATGGATGGCGAAGAAGTATGGCAAGTTGCCGAAGGAGTGGAAGCCGCTCATACACGACGGATTCCATGAGTGCTGGCGCGTTCTCAAGGCAAACGGCACCTTGATATTCAAGTGGAACGAAGACCAGATACCCGTGCGCGATATCATCGACTGCATCGGCGTTCAACCGCTTTACGGACACAAAAGCGGGCGCCTGTCAAAAACGCACTGGATGGCGTTTGTGAAATTGCCCACGAAAGCCAATTGTCAATTCCTGTCTAATTCTATTTGCTGGTAATTTGCCAGCCACATTCCAAAGTATGAAAATCGGCGCATTTCATTTCTGATTTGCGCCGATTTTTATTTTGCCGAATTGTCTAAATCTTTTTGCCGAATTGTCTAAAAACCGTCCAAACCTATTGCGCAATCTCGACCGATTCCGTTGGCAGAATATTGAAGTATGCCAACGCATCTGCCTTGTTTGCAAGTCCGCAGTAATTCATAGCGCGGTATCTTGCACTTGTTCCCACGATTGCCTGGGTCTTCGCCGGATCTCCGAACGCGGCAACATGGTATGTGATGAACGTGTGCCGCACGCAGTTCTGGAACACGGGAATATCGTGCTTTCTTGCCAGTGCGTAGATCTCCGCCACTGTATTCTCCCCTACCCGCTTCAACGCCGCGAGAAAATCGAATGACCTCATCCACGCCATTGCCGTCGGCTCAATATGAAACGCCCTCGGCATCTTTCCTCGCTGAAATCCCTTGCCCATCGCAATGCGTATCATTTCATCATCCAGATGGATTTTGGCCGCTCCCTCGATCATAGCCATGCGGCGAATCTCCACGGCCCGTGTACCGCAGAAGAAACCGACAATCGCCTGCGCAAGATATTCCGGATGTTCGCCCTTCAATGATTCCAGCAGCCGGAACAATCGTTCAACATCCGCCGGTTTCATGTATTCAGGTTCCTTCCATGGCTCTGGTTTGAATTTTATGGACTTTATTGGGCTTGCAGGAATGTATCTCCGTTCGTCTTTGGCACACCAATTGAAAAATGTCTTGAGGCTCAACAAATTAGCGTTATATGTTTTCGGTGTACGATTCCCGTAATTGGTTTCGAGGTAATCGACAACCTCCTTCGCCGTGACAAGTGCAAGCGGTCTATCCGTGCCGTATGCTTGGACGAATTTCCCAGTGGAATAACGATGTTGCCGTTTATCGTCACCAGACTTCTTGCTGTTGTAAAACTCTTCCCATGTCTCGCCGATGGTCGCTGCACTATCGGCGCCGGAAACGCGCATTGCACCGCCCAGATACGCTCGGACGGCTTCGGTAAGGGAAATATGCTCCCCGGCAGCGGCGAGTTCGTCAAGGGCGTTTCTCGCGTCAAGAGATTGAATGGCGGAAAGCCGCACGGCAGCATCGCCGCCCGCCTGATATCGTTGGTAAAAATCTTTTATTACTTTTTCAAGTTCCCGTTCGTCCGCCCGCGTTATGCGAATCGGATTTTTTGTGAACGGATCGGTTCCAAGATAAGCCTCGTAGCTTACTCGTTCACGCCCCAGTTTGTCCTTGCGAACGCGCTTCTTGACGCCGCTTTCCACGGTCTTTTTCGGCAGATAACCCATGGTCGTCTCTCCATTTGCGAAAATTTTGCTATGTGATTTTATTGTGACAATAGAAATTTATCGTAAAATCCTATAGCACTCAAAACACACAACAGCATTATATCATAAGGGTTTTTCGCCGTCAAATGCAGACGATTTCATCTTTGGTATTATACCAAAAAACTGATTTTTCTGCAAAAGTTGCAAATTATCACATTGTTAAACTATTTTTTGTAGATTATCGTATGAATAATCAATAATTTCAGCAATAGGATTTTGTTAGAATGAGCTTAAAACTACGCAAATGTGGGCGTGTTTCTTGTGATTTTCTTGTGACTATTTGCGCCGCGATCTGCGGATTTTCTCGATGAGCGCGGACTTCTCCTGATTGATCTCGGAAAGCAGCAAGACGTCTGCCTCCCGACCTTCCTTTTCGTCCTTCCTGGCACGAGTCTCGTCCTTGCGAATTTGCGCAATGTCGGCGGCAATGTCCTCGCGCACATCGTCGCGCATGAGCGGATCTGCATCGCGAATGCTGTCAAGAAGTGTCTTGCGATACTGTTCGTCAAGAAGGTCGTCATTCTCTATTTTATCAAACTCCTTTTTGGATTCCAGAAAACGGTTGGAAAGCAGCGTATAATCGTCCTTACGATACGTCCCTTTACCAATTCCGAACATCGTAAGTGCGGCGCCGAGGAACGCCGCCCCCCAAGCGCGATCTTCCACGCCGTTCTCATAGATTGCTTTTCCGGCTTCACGCAGGGAAATCGGCGCGAACGACAACAGCAACTCCGCTGCGCCGTAGTCCTGTCCTGTGTAATCCTTGCCTGACAACGCCGAGAAGAAATTGCTTATAAGCGGCGTAAGACGGCCTTTTGCGAAATGCGCCATTTCACCGAACGTGTCACGCACCTTTACCTGCTTCCCGGTGGCCGTTTCGTATGCGCCGGACGCAAGCCTGTTGGCGAGGCGCAGAAACGCCACGGAACCTCCCGTGAAGTCAAGTTGTGTATGACGGATGCGCGGAGCGACAAGCATC
>JBJEVW010000142.1:0-3378 GCA_051884735.1 Kiritimatiellia bacterium
GGTGTGTCCGCAGCCGATGAAGGAGTACAACTCCTGGACCGCGCCTACGACCACCACGACTGCCGAGGCGGCCTGATTAGGTAACTGTCTAACCCCGCCCGCCGGATGCAATTCCGGCGGGCATATAGAGAGCAAGAAAAATGAAAAAAGAAGAATTCATCAATAGGCTATGCCAGTATGCGCGCACTAATTTGGCGCCGAAATGCTCGCTCCCGGCCACTATGATGGCAATCGGGGCGGCGACGGCCGGGGTAGGTCGGAGGAGTCTCGAAAGAAAACTTTCTCCGTACCTTGACATGGCTGTTCAGGAGGATGGGGAACTCGATCTGGAGGGAATCCGCGAATCTATAATGGCAGGGCTGGAGCTTGCCAAACGCGTCCCGGTCCTCGGAGGGCTCATGAACATCGATGCAAATGACGCAAGCGAATTTTTCGCCTACCTGAAGAGTTGTTAGTATATTTTCGCCTGTTTTAGAGGGTTGTTGGTATTAGAAAAGCCATGAACAGCAGTATGTGATGATGGGGGCCACGGCAGATTGGTGCCGTGGCCTCATCTTATCATCCATTCATCGGCCAGTGTAGGCGCGTCCCGTAATTCGTCCTGTGCAGAGAATCAGAAAGTGGGTTGATTGCAAGCGATATGATAAAGCACCTATAAAGTCGTGAGATAATTCAAATTGAAAGGAATTGCCATGTTTACGATAAAAGAAATTGAGCGACAGGTCCGTGTGAAGCTGCTCGATACCTACGATGACAACTATCGGTTCAATCCAACGGAAATCTTCGATGCGATGCGTGACGGGCTTCGGATGATCCGCAACGTACGTCCTGAATCGAAGTACGTTGATGGTTTGCTAACTGGCAAGATGTTGCTTATCGACGGCAACGAGGCAGACTTTATCGTACCCGAATCGTTCCCTGCGACTATTGGCGGCACGACCTACACTCTGGATCAGTATCGCAAGTTCACGGTAAATATGGAGGATCGCTGGATGGAGTCGCTCGTTTATTACGTCATCCATCAGATGTATCTTAAGGATGACACCGATACGGCGAATGCAAATCTCGCAACGACATACTACGGTAAGTTCACGGAGAGCGTCAGGTCATGAAATATACACTTCCCGGTGAGTTGTGGAACCAAGTTGAGGTTCCTATGCGCCAGCAAACCGCGACAAACGTTTCGACGTTCCTTTCGGAAATGGCCTACAAACTTGCGTCAATCACCGACGTGATGATGGTCAAGGAGTTCTGGCATACGGTCTGCGACTTCGCGGAGCGGTGCGGGGCGCTTCGTGAGCGGATCTATGGGACGATCAAATCTTCGTCGCTGGAACTCGGCCCGCTGTCCCCTGTGTTTGGCGAATTTCAGCGTTTCGTCGGAGCTGGAGTGGACAATGTGCCGGTCAGCCTTGATGTACTATCCACAAAGGATACGGCAAGCGGACCTGTGCTTGTGTTTGATTCGAGCTGCACACCAGTATCTGATGCGCCATACGCGGTTTATGTCGATGTTTCGGTTGTGCCGGACATCTATGCCGTTCCAGAAAAACAAACGGCGCCGCTTTGGTTTTTGAATAAATATGATAAGGCGCTCATGTCAGGCACTCTTATGCGGATTTACGCGATGGAGGGTGAGAAGTGGAGCGATTCGGCTGGTGCGCGTATGAACGCTACAACGTATCTGCGCGAGATCAATCGCATTACCCATGGCCTCATAACTGCGGGGATGAGACGACAGGTGCTCGTCGATGCGGAATCC
The DNA here is from genome assembly GCA_051884735.1 of Kiritimatiellia bacterium. GTDB lineage: Bacteria > Verrucomicrobiota > Kiritimatiellia > RFP12 > UBA3636 > JAEDLN01. The sequence continues at coordinate 1,763 of JBJEVW010000142.1, forward strand.
ATACTTGCGCGTCAGTCTATAACGACAAACAGCCAGACGCAGACAAACACGGTAGGATAGTGAAGGATGGCGACAGGCATCAAGATAGATTCCTTCGGCGGCATCCAGCCCCGTCTTGACGCCACCGCACTTGACGACAGCCAAGCAACGGTGGCGATAAATTGTCGCCTGCATACGACAAAGATCAATCCTATTCGCGAGCCGTCTGCCGTTATGGACATGCCTATCCGTCTTGAAAACGGGTTGCGGGACGTGAAAAACGCCAAGACGATAAGGATTTGGACGCGCGGAGACGGTGTTCGGGACGTGATTGCGTGGCCTGGAATCGTGCAGGTTGCGCCGTCTAACATAAACGACGACGATCGCTTTCGTCTGTTCGTGTCGGGAGAAACCGGCGTTAGCGACGAGCACGGCGAAAATCAGCCGTGTGTCTTCGTCTCGTCAAGGAACGCAAAGACCTATGACCGTCATCCGCTATTCAAGGAGATCCCGCCAGCCGTCGAGGTTAAATACTGGACTGAGGATCATCCGGAGGGAGTTGCAAGCGTAGAACTAGATTCCGACACTATCCGTCATACTTATTTCTTCCAGACGTTCGTAGACGAATATGGCTACGAGAGTGGACAGTCGAACGTGGCGACGGACGGCGACGGTAACATGATCGAGTTTGACTACAACAACAACCAAAAGATCAACTGGGTAGGAATCGCGCACTCGACCGCGAAGTATACGATCCCCGATTGGGTGGTGGCACGGCGGCTCTATATGAGCGTGACTGGAGAGACAAGCGACACCGTGCGGTTTGTCTGCGAGCAGAAGATCACAGCCGGGTCTCAGGGCGCATTTGAAACCAAACTGCGCATTAACATCAACGACGAGAGCGTGGCGGAGGAAGCCCCCAACATCACCTCCACGCCGGCCGACCTGATGTGGATGACGCAAATGCCAGGCAACTTCTATGTCGGCTTTCTGCGGTCGAATCCGCGTTGCGTGTGCTTTTCTGACGTTGGATTGCCGACGAGTTTCCCAGACGCATATCGCTACACGATAAGAGATTTTGCCATTGGAATAGCCGTTGCCGGAAATACGGCGTTTATCTTGACGAAGGGTTATCCGTGGGCGCTCTCCGGCACGGCTCCGGAAGGTATGACGGCTGCGCAAATCGTGAGCGAACAGGCGTGCATATCGGCGCGTTCGATCTGCACATTCGAGGGGAAAGTCTATTACGCTTCGCAGGATGGTATCTGCTTGCTTTCGGAGGATTCGCTTACATCTATCGTCATAACGCGCCTTTATTGGGACAAGGTTTCATGGTCTCAGCTCAATCCTGAGTCGTGCATTATGGCGGCCTACGACAACGCGCTCTTCTGCTGGTTCACGCTTGCCGACGGTGCGCGCAGGGCGTTCGTCATCGACTTCGACACCGGCGGCAAGCCGATCATCACCGAGCACGATGATTATGCCTCTTGCGTCTTTACGGATGTTGAAAACGATAAGCTTTATTTCGTGGGGGTGTGATCATGGCAACACGCTACTATGGAATAAAAGATTCAAGCGGGAATATCGTCGCAAAGGGGTGGACTTCTCTCCCGTCGTTCGATCTATATATCGCAGAT
>JBJEVW010000143.1:0-3368 GCA_051884735.1 Kiritimatiellia bacterium
GCCATGGAAAAGCTTGCGACAGACATCTATACGTTCTCCGAACTCGTGAAGAACGGCTTTACGTATATCGACAAGACCGATCGGCTCTGGCCGCTCGTGAACTTGTCGATTGGCAAGCAGTTTTTCATTGCCCGTCCGCGGCGGTTCGGGAAGTCGCTGACGGTATCGGTGCTTCAAGCGCTCTTCGAAGGCAGACGAGAGCTTTTCAAGGGCCTATTCATCGAACCGCTCTGGGACTGGTCGAAACATTGGCCCGTCTTGCGGCTCGACCTCGGCAGTGCCCAGCCCGACCGCGCCGAAGCGCTTGATGACATCTTCACCAACATCCTTGATCGTGAGGCTCGCCGCAACGGCGTTGAACTGCGCCGCAGCGAGTCGGCGCCCATGACATTTTCCAACCTCATTGACGACCTTGCCGCGACATCTCCGGATGGTCAGGTCGTGTTGCTGGTGGACGAGTACGACAAACCGCTTTTGAAGAACCTCAACACGCCGGCGGTACGAGCATTCCGAGATTCGCTCAAGTCGTTCTATTTCGTCATCAAGACGCTCACCCTCATTGGCGTGGCGTTTTCGAAGGAGAAGCGCACGATTGTCGACTCGGCCATCGAAGCGGTGAAAGCGTAAGGTGTCCGGTTTTTCTGAAAGGGTTGCACTTGCCAGGGCGAAGACCATTGTTCCAAATGAATCAACCAACCATCAAGAACCAAGTGCAAACCTGGAGCTGTGGCTTGATACAGTGCGAGATATGAAACGGATGATTTGTTTTGTTTTGTTTTTCTGTTTGGCATTGCCTTTTTGGGGAGAAGCCGCCGAAAGGGAGAGCGCTGATGCCAGAGTGTCTTGCGAAAAGGCCATTGCCGTTGCACATCCCATAATGGAGGGCGTCACGGCAGAACGGCTTGACCGGGCTGTCGCGTACATGCTTGCGCAGGATCCGCCGTTTGTACTAGATGGTGCCCTCTATGGCGAATGTCCGGAATACCGGATTCCGGGAACGGACATTTGGGTTATCTGTCGTGGGTTTTGGACGCTCAGTTATGCCCCATCCCCTACATTCACCGGAAATGACAACGCAAAGTGCCGCTACCTTAGTATTCGTCCCGCGGAAACGCCTACCGGACATGGATTTACGGTAAGGTGGAGTGAAAACGGGGATATCGTCGTCAGGGTCGATACGAATTCGTGGAGTATCGCCGAAGCACCGGAGGATATGAAGCGGCGCGTGGCGCTTGTTCTCGATCATTGCGACAAACCTTTCAATCTGCAGCCGGATCCGGAGATCCCCGAGACAGGCAACCAATTCCATGATTTTATTGCGAGAAAAGTTGTTGCGAGACGAAAGAAACTGGGGTACGCATTTGGATGCACAAACCGGTGCGAAATGGCTTGGGCTGTGCCGGATCGGTTCACGGTCGACGGAGAAACCTATACCGCGATTCCATACGGCAACATTGCGTCTGGCTTCATGAAAGTTTCTGTGCACGATGCTGCTTCGAACAAGGTCGCCAAAGTGTCGATTTGCAAATACGATTCGGCTTTTGCGGCCGGATTCTCATTTTGCGCCTCGTTTGGAAACAGATACGTTTTTGGCGATTTGACCAATTTGTTGGACGAAAAGGGCGAGGCTATCAAAGCCGAGGCTGATGGTGACTTTTTCTTCGCCGAGCCTCCGTTTGCCGTCAATTTACGTCCGGATGCGCCCTATCTCCATGTCGTCTGGAAGAACCTCTATGTTGTCGGAGAGGGTAAGCAAACGACGAGAGAGATGATCAAGGCGCTTCTTCTTGCGGGGGTGTCGAGCCGGGAGTCCCGATGACCGTTTCTCGCGTCCTGCCGCAACGGGGCATGCGATGGGAAAACGGCGAGGGAACGGGCGAGGAGCATGGTGCGGGCGTTGGCGTATGAGGTGGTGACGGTGCGATGGAAGGCGGAAGATGACTTGACTTTTTGACGTCATCCGAATATTCTTTCCGGCATTGAATTTCGGATATTGTTTCCCCTTATCCACAACCTAGCAAAAGAAGATTCACCAATGATCGTCTCTACAAAACAGCTCTTCAAGCACGCATATGGCAAGTATGCCATCGGCGCCTACAATATCAACAACCTGGAGCAGACGATGGGTCTGTTCGAGGGCAACGTCCGTAGCAAGGCTCCGTTCATTGTCCAGCTTTCCAAGGGTGCGCGCAACTACACCCACAAGAAGATGCTCGAGGCGATGATGAAAGCTGCCGACGAAATCTTCCCCGAAGCCATTTTTGCGGTTCACCTGGATCACGGCGATGAAGCCACTTGCATGGACTGCATCGAATCCGGCGTGTATTCCTCCGTCATGATCGACGCTTCCGCCAAGCCCTACGAGGAAAACATTGAAATCACCAAGCGCGTTGTCGAAGCCGCCCACAAGCGTGGCATTGCCGTTGAAGCCGAGCTTGGCCAGCTCAAGGGTGTCGAGGAAGATGTCAAGGCTGCCGAACACGTTTATACCAAGCCCGAGGAAGTTGTCGACTTTGTTTCCAAGACGGGTTGCGACTCTTTGGCTTGCGCCATTGGTACGTCGCATGGTGCATTCAAGTTCTCCGGCGATCAGAAGCTCCGCTACGATATTCTGGAAGAAATCCAGAAGCAGCTCCCCGGTTTCCCGCTTGTCATGCACGGCTCCTCTTCGGTTCCTCCGGGAGAAGTTGCCCGTATCAATGCCGCAGGCGGCAAAATTCTCGGCGCCAAAGGTGTTGACGCCACGCAGTTCCTCGGTGCTGCCCGTCGTGGTGTCACGAAGATCAACATCGACACGGACGGCCGCCTTGTATGGTGCCGTGTCCATCGCGAATTCTTCCGTGATCATCCGGAGAAGTTCGACCTTCGCGAGCCCGGCAAGATCTTCATGCCGGAATATGCCAACTTCATTTACGAGAAGAACTGCCTTCTCGGTTCGGCATATCAAGCCGATGATGTCCGCGAGTTCCTCAAGAACAACAAGGACTAATGCCTTTTTGAGCATTGTCTCTTCGGGTCGGGATGGTTTTCCATTCCGGCCCTTTTTCGTTTGTGGCGTTGAGCGAGCCGGTCGGAAGGCCCGGCGGCCCGTGGGCGAGTGAACGGGAACGGGGAGATTTTTTTAGACAGGATTTACAAGATTGACAGGATGACTTCGGCGCGGAAAACCACAAAGGATCACCAAAAATCGTCGGTTTGCATTGTTCAACTGATGACCAAGCGGGTCAAATAAACCCTGCGTTGAACCGAATCCATTCGGCGCTGACACAACCGGCGAGAGAAGCGAGAAACAGGAAAGAAAAAGAGGCTCTTCAGGTATGACTATGGGTCAATCCGTGCCGCATAACTTCATTTGACCCCTATATTTA
>JBJEVW010000144.1:0-3365 GCA_051884735.1 Kiritimatiellia bacterium
AGGCTTTCTCCGGCGGTCGAGAAACTGGTTCCGGGGCTGACGCCGGCCGAACTGCGTTAGTCTTTCCGCTCTTCTCACCGGCTTTTCCATTTTGCTTTCTAGCAATTCCTTTTCCATGCGTTACGCCATCCTTTCAGATATTCACGGAAATCTTCCGGCCTGGAATACCGTTTTGAGTGATCTGGCGGTTCATCAGGTCGATTGCATTCTCTGTCTAGGCGATATCGTCGGATATGGACCGCAGCCGGCGGAGTGCTTGAAATCGGTTTATTCCCATGCGACGGCGATGGTGCTGGGAAACCATGATGCTGTCGTAGGCGGGCGCATGACGGCAGAAACCTTCAATGACCGTGCCGGTCGCATCATTTCTTGGACGCAGACCCGTTTAGGCGACAAGGCGCGTTCGCTTTTTGCGCAGATGCCCTTGGTTCTCAAGGGGAAGAATTTCCGGTGTGTCCACGGAGATTTCACGGATCCTGCCGTCTTCAACTATGTTGCGAGTACAGAAGATGCTGCGGCGTCCTTCTCCGCGTGCACCGAGCAGCTTCTGTTTTGCGGGCATACGCATCGGGCGGCGCTCTACATTGTCGGAAACAGCGGGCGTGTTCATGATCTTGAGCCGCAGGATTTTTCGCTTGAGGAAGGGAAGCGGTATTTGGTGAATGTCGGCTCCGTCGGGTCACCTCGTGATGGCGATCCGCGTGCGTCCTATGTAATTTTCGACGAAGAGCGCGGCGATGTCTTCTTCAAGCGCGTACCTTTCGATTTCGAGGCATTTCGCGCTGCCGTGGAGGCTGCCGAAGGTTTGAATTCGGACGATGTTCAGCTGTTGCGGACCGAAGCATTCCGGCTAGGGACGCTAACGGTTCGCGAGGAGACCGATTTCGAACCGAATACGGCTGCGCGCGTGCAAGGTTCGCCGGCAGATCTCGAGGCGGACTTGAGCAGCCTCAAACGGCGCAATCGCCTGTTGCGCAACACGATGCTCTTTTCCATCCTCGGCTGTTGCGTCCTGATTGCCGTGTTTCTCTATGTGATTCGGCTATTGCTTCCGCATGATGCCTCCTATCCGAATTTCGATTCTCCAGCGATTACCGACATTCCGGTGCTTTCCCCGGACGGAAATATGCTTCCGGCGATCAAGCCCATCCGGAGTTCCGGAAAGGTCGTGGTTGCCTATCCGTATCGGATTTTTTTGGATGACGACCGCAAGCAGACGGTCCAAATCGATTCGCGCGGGCACCTTGTCCTCGGCTCTTCGGACAGCTCGCTCGAGTTCCGGCTTGTGACACCCTGCATCACGGCCATCCGTGGCATGAAGTTCGAAGGGATGTGCCGCGCCTTTTTCTCGAAAGATTTCGAAGGCACCTTCAGTCTCAGCGGCGTTCAGATTCAAGAGGATCAAACACACACGGAAAAGGCGTTGTTTGTCAAGAATTTCGCGGAGCAGAACATCTCGCACGAAAAGACGCCGTATGTTTTGCGGGGCTTCTCTTACAAGGACGGCTGGCGGTTGGCTCGCGGAACCAGCGATACGGTCCTCAACGCCAAGAGCCGAGGCGTCTATCTCGAGTTGCGTGGCAATTTCAGCGGGACCGTGACCATTGGCGGTCTTTCCGCGCGAGGAACCGGAACGTCCGGAAACAAGTAGCACAAAGGCGGATGATGTATGGAAAACGGAACGATTGCGGCGCTTGCGACGGCACCCGGTCCTGCCGGAGTCGCTGTCATCCGGATTTCCGGCGAACAGGCATTGGCGGCAGCCGATCGGCTCTGCGCGAAATCTTCGTCCAAGCCCTCTACGCTTGAAGGCGGGCGTTTTCGTCTATATCGTCTTTTCGACCCTGGGGATGGCTTGTTTCTGGACGAAGCCATCATATTGGTCTTTCGCGCGCCGCACAGTTACACGGGTGAAGATGTTGCCGAAATCCAGGTCCACGGCGGGCGTGCCGTTCCTGCGCGGATTCTCAAAGCGCTCTATGCCGCAGGAGCATCCCCCGCCGCCCCGGGGGAATTCACGCGCCGCGCATTTCTCAACGGGCGATTGTCGCTGGAAAAAGCGGAAGCCGTCATGGATCTTGTCGGCGCCCGCAGCGAGCGTGCGGCCCGCTCTGCGGCCGAGTTGCTGTCGGGGTCGCTTGGGAGGCGTGTCAATGCCGTCTACGACCGTTTGATGGCGCTTTGTGCCGATTTGGAGGCAACGCTCGACTTTTCCGATGAGGATGTCGGCGGCATATTGCCTGCACCTCAGCTCCGAGAACGACTAGCCATGCCGCTAGCGGAAATGGATTCGCTCATTGCCACATTTCGCGAAGGGCGTCTCCTCCGGGAGGGTGCGCTTCTCGTTTTAGCCGGCGCCGCCAATGCCGGAAAGTCCACGCTTTTCAATGCCTTATTGGGGACGCATCGCGCCATTGTCGCCGATCAGCCCGGAACAACGCGAGATTCCATTGAAGAGAGTTTTTATCTGGACGGCATTGTTCTGCGTCTTGTGGATACGGCGGGATTTCGTACGGCCGGTAGCGACATCGAGCAGGAAGGCATTAATCGTGCGCGATCGCTGGTGGGGACCGCCGACGTGCTTTTGCATCTCATTGACAGCACTTCGTCCGGCACGAGTCGCGGGCAACCGCTCCCTGCCGTTCTTCCGGCGGGAACGCCCGTCATTCGCGTCTATACGAAAGCCGATCGGCTTTCCGGCGGTCTGCCGGCCGATTTTCCGGACGGCATTTTGATTTCCGCTGTCACGGGGCAGGGGATTCCGGATCTTTTGGACTCCATCCGAACCAGTCTGCAATTGAATGCCGACCGGCTTTCCGGGACGGATATAGCGGTCAACGAGCGCCATGCCGACTTGCTTCGAACCGCCCGGCAAGAGCTTCTCGATGCATGTGACATTTACGATCGTTTTGCCGAGGAAGGCGCCGTTCCGGCCGCGTCCCATCTTCGCGTTGCCGCAACCACGCTCGGTTCCATCACAGGGCGGTATTACACCGAAGATCTTCTCGATACCGTGTTCAGCCGTTTCTGCATCGGGAAATAGGCTCGACCGGCGGTGAGCCACCGCTAGGTCGGGAGGCCCCCGATAGACAGTGTCAAGACATAAAGGTTTTGGGAATGAAGCTCTCTTTCGTGCGAAAACGGGCAATAACGCGGATATTCAGAGAGGACGAGCCCATGAAAACTGAAGATTGAAGATTGCGGATGGAAGATGGAAGAATAGTACCGATGCATCAATTATGTTCTCGCTAAAAGTGGGTGTTGCTTTACATGCGTCGCAACTGGTGTGAGGATTCACCCTTATCCCGGTTTTTTCGGGGTAAATTCTTCCGGGCCCGGGTCAACGCCTTGCAAACAAAGGCACA
>JBJEVW010000145.1:0-3359 GCA_051884735.1 Kiritimatiellia bacterium
TACGCTCCTCTCAGCTCCGGCACTTGTCTGTTGATTCTCTGATATCCGTTATTCTTGCTCTTCCATTCATCCGGTCGACCGTCGGGTGTTTACCCGCGCACGAAAAGAATAATCCCGCCCTGGCCGTATGCCGTTCCAGGGCGGAACGAATCGGGAGGATGGTGAGCCGCCACGGGCGATAGGGAAATCGCGTCCTACCGTCAGCCTCCTCTATCGCACCCACATCATCGTTGCGCGATGCGCGGTTTTGCATCCCGCGACACCCGTCACCCGCACAGTAAGAGCGGTGGCGAGCCGATTTTATCGAGCAGGTTCGAGAACGATTTCGCCCCGGTCGGGAACGGCATCGATAAGCGCATACGGATGGCCGTCATGCTCGACAAATTTCGCCGGAACCGACGCTCCGCCCTGCACGGCGCGGAGCCCCCGCCATGCATCTGGAAGACGGACTTTGACCGTGAGCGGTTCGTCAAATAGCGTATCGTCCATCCGATCGGCCAGCGAGAGTGTGATTCGCGTTTCGTCGGAAGAGACGGTTGCCAATCTGGCTGTATCGCGCTCCTGTCCGTATTTGGCGACCGCCTGAAAGGTGCCGAACCAGATGCGATCCTTGTACTTGGCGAGATTTTCGAGTTTCTGCTCGCAGTCGGAAACGCTTTTGGCGATTTGTTCGGGCGTTTTGCCATGGTGGACAAGGTGGTGTAAAACCGCGCACCAGCCACGCCGGAATGGTTTGTTGGGCTTGTTGAGCCATTTGGGATTATCCGCTTCGCCGCCGAGAAGCACGTTGATGTAACCCTGGCTGTAGTTGCCCTCGTTGACATTGAGGTAATTGATCTTGTTGACCGGATTGGGAGCGCCATAGACGCCGCGGCAGGCAATGGCATACTGCGCGGCAATCTCCTCGTGCGCCTCCCCGCAAGGATAGGCGATGCAATTGGCGACATTGTTCGTAACATGCGTATTGACGGCGGCAAGAGAATCCCGGTACATCGCATGGACCATTTCATCCGGAAGCGGCGGTTCCCCTTTCTTTGCGGAACAATGATTCGATGTATGGCTTTGGATGGAGTGCCCGGCATCGGCCAAACGCTGCCAATCGGCCCATGTGCCGGAAAATCCCTTGTTTTTCCCTTCGACACCATCCGTAATAACAAACCAAGTCAGCTTGAAACCATGCTTCTCGGCCTGCGCCAGCCACCAGTCGTGGTCCGGACGGCAATTGTCGTCGATGGTAATGGAAATCGCCGCATACTTGTCATCCTTCCAAAGGCAAATATCCGCTTCGCCCGGAGCGGCGGGCCATGTGATTTCCGGAATTTCGAAACGCGGTTTGTCGGCCTTGCCGAGCGTACGCAACTGGTTGTCTACGGCATCCGCCATGACAAGAGCGGGAAGAAAGGAGAGGAGCAAAAGAGAATCGGTTTTCATTTTGTCGAATCGGATTGAGGGTGCGATGAAACGGATGAAGCGTGCAACACAGAAGAGGAGGGCGGAAGAATGCCGATGTACGCTAGGCGGGCATCCACCTCGGCTTTTTCCTTTTCGGACATGGACCATTCGACCGCCTTTCCGTTCTCGCGGGTCAGCCGGTTCCGGAAGATGCCGAGCCGCTCGAGGACATAGAGATGTGGTCCGCGCATCTCGTCATCCTGCCAAGTCGAAAAGATATCGCCAAGATTCGCCATGTAGAGATACGCGGAAAAGGCACGGGCAAGCGCCGGATCGGAAGCATCGGCACCCGCTTGGATGCGGTTCCAGATTTCCACAAACAGCGGTGCGTATTCGGCGCGCTGGGAAATGACGCCGCAAGTTCCGATGCGCGTTCCCTGATAGACCCATCCCTTGCCGCCCCAACCGCTGAAGACGCCCTTGATTTCCCGTCGGCGCAGCAATTGCTCCATGCGGCCGTTTACCTGCAATCCGGGCGACTCTTCTTTCACATAGCCATAGTTCGAGTGCTCCCGGACCAGTTCGATTAGCGTCTCGATGGAAGGTTGAGGACTCTTCCCGTTGAAGGTTTGGATGATTATCGTCTGATCCGTCGCCTTCGCAAGCGCATGATAGTACGCGAGAATGGACGCCTGATCCGTGCAATCATCGGCAGGACGCGCGAGAAGGACGAGTTCCGTGCCGTATTTCTTCGCAAGACGATCGACAGCGGATGCCTGTGCGACGCCTTGCGCCGTTTCTTCTCCACTCACGATTGCGACAATGCGCGCCCGGAACGGGCGGCCTTTCTCGGCCGAACGTGCGACAAGCGCCTCCAGCCCCGCCTCGTAGTCGCCTGCTGCCAGAATCTCGCCCCGCTCGCCTGCACTCGGCCAAATCATTCCGCCTGCTCCTGCGGCATCGACATACTCCGCCTCCTTGAGCAAGGCCGGAATATCGACGCGTGCCTCTTCGGTCCAGGGCGTCAGCAGCAACAGGAACGGTCCTTCCAATCTCGCCCCGGCATACGGCACGAGGAACTTGTCCGACCCTTTTGCCCGTTCAAGAACTGCGGCGAGACGGCCGCGGACATCCTCGCACCGATCCATTTGCGAGGACTCAAAAAGGATGCGGTCGACTTTGACATCCGGCGGAATTTCCTTCTGCCGGAATGCCGGTTCCATGCCGGTCACCGCCCGGAATGCGCCGTGCAAGAGATCGAGATTCTCATCCCAAGCCTCCGGATGGACCGCAAAGACGAAAATCCTCCCTTTTCCGTACTCCGCCCAAATTGCGGCAGGCGCCCCGCGCATGGCATGATTTGCATCTTGCACGGGATCGCCATCGCAGTCGAATGTCGCGACAACCTCCGCCTTGCATCCCGGAATGGGTTCGGCCGGTATGGCAACCGGCCCATTGTGGTAGCGTACCAGCCGTTTTCCCGCCTTGACGCCAGTCAATTCCTCAAAGCGCGGAGAAAGTTCGATTTGTGCGGAAAAATCGCCGCGAGGCCAGACGCCATCGCCTTTGAACGGAAGCATACGGATGCGTTTCGGTTCATTCAACAGCACCGATTCGCCGGCGCAGGTTCCGATATATCCGCCGCCTTTCCGGACAAATTCGCGAATCCGGGCACAGCCGTCCTCGCCCAAATCGTCATAGCGCTCCAAGCCACCGCCCCCCGGCATCACCAGACAGTCGATCCCATCAAGCCGTCCCGCCTTAATCTCCGCGGCATTGAGCATCGCAAACGAAAACTCTGGCGCATTCGACAAGAGTTGCGCCCAACGCACCGCGCCAATGCCGCGGCAACCGTGATCCATGTACAAGGCGACTTTTTTCATAAAACAAACCCTACCGGAGGATAATCAATGCGCCGCGCGGAGGATTTTCGTAGCAGCCGATATCCGGCAAGCCCTGCACACGCG
>JBJEVW010000146.1:0-14073 GCA_051884735.1 Kiritimatiellia bacterium
GCTTTGGCGCTGACAACTTGGGGGTGAATAGGAGAAAGGGAATCGAATTCGATATGGCATCTGTATCTAGCTTGCGTCCGGCTCCTTCGACGGGGTCTCGAACAAATCGATGAGCCGTCAGACGAAACCGGGTGAGGTTCGCTCTCAAAGGAGGATTGTCGTCGTATGTTTCAATCCGCCCAGGATATCCTGATCCAAGGGAACCTTTCGAACGGCTCCAAAGCCAAGTCCGCCGGTTTTCATCGGTTGCAAGGCGTTGCTCCTGCAATTTTGTCTCTCGTCGGTAGCATTGCATGGCTTCATCGCTCAAGCTTTGGAATGGCTCTGGATCGACATTTGCCCGTCGTAGGAGGGTTAGCCGGGCATTGTAGCGTGCAGTCGGTGACAGATAAGCAATTCCATCGGAGGTCCAGTTGTCTGAAAAGGAATCAAAGAGCCAAAGGTGAATTGTCTGTCGTTCGTATTCTGCCCAGTCTCGATGGGTAAGAAGAAGGTTTTCATACTCAGACCAAGTCTCGTGTCTCCGTTTCGATTCACTCGTTTCGTTTTGTGAGGGCTCGGCTTTTTTCCACATGGTTATTCTTTTGTTGTAGTCATCTCGCTTTGCCTTGAAGCGGGCACACAAATCGGCTAACTCCGGAGCGAAGGAAGGCGAAAATCCATCCCTGTTTTTCATGCTGAATATTTCATTTTGCACCAAAGAGGCCTGGAACATAAAAATTGATTTTTGCAATTCAACTGGATAGTTGGTAGGAATTGGCAACTGAAAGGACAGTAATGCACATTCTTCGAAAAATGAACGGACATCGGAGACAGGAGCTCCATTTTTCCGGAATATGGTCACCTGTTGTATGGCGTTTGTGACTGCGTCATGGACAGCATACGGATGTTCCTCCCATATCGCGAAGAGGCGTGGCAGATCGGATTTTGCGTCAAGGCAGTCACAATATGTGCGCGTCTGGATAGCCGAAAATGAGTGGAGCTGTTCGATCTGTTGTTGCTGTCGAGACCTTCTCACTTCCGGCAATTCTTTGTAGATCAATGGATGAATTCGTTCCCCTATCCGCCCAGAATAGATTCGACCATCCCAACTATTGTGTCGTGCGGCGAGAGCGACTTTACTGTCGGGGTCCTTCATCATTTTTTGAATGGCATTTTTTGGGGTCATTCGATTCAGCGCGACTGCAAGTCGTACATCCGCATCCGAATCGGTGGCGAGGACGTCAAGAACCGCTTTCGTTTGGTATCGAAACAAGGAATCTTGTGCGAATTGCAAACGAACTTGCTTATTTCCCTCCAAAACCCGCCTGACACTGTTTGTGCACAACGAGTCGATCATCTGTTTTCGTTTTGCGTGAACAGAGGCGATAAAAGACCGTATGTCAGCGGGAGTCGTACGGGATGAAAGGCTGACAGAAGGAATGTCAAGCAACAAAGAAGCAATCGACCATGCTTGTACGACTGAAATGGTGTTTGAAGCAAGTGGTTTTGTTGCAAAAAAAGCGGATAAATCGTTTTGAATATTTTCATTTGTCAATTGATCAAAACCTTGTGCATGAATGATCAATTGGGACGAAGGCGAAAACAATTCATAAAGAGGAAGTGCATCAAGAACAGAAAGTTGAACGTCTGGCTCTGCATCGCGAAGCCGCTTGACAATTGCTGGGAGATTTTCGGAGGGATCCGTCAATAGCGCGCAGAACGAGTTGGCCTCTTCAAGAAAAGAGAATTCTTTCCCATGACAGAAAAGGCACAGTCCAATCAAAAGAAGAAAAACCCATTTATGTGACATCTTGATCATCCTTTAGAATAGATTCGTCCTTATGGGAGGTAGTTTTCTAATAACGTAGAAATCGCCTTCGGAGCTCTTTTCCTGAATCAAAAAACATTCGAATACCATGTTTGCAAGCTCATCTGGCGATTGAGCGCGTTTTCCAAAACTAGGATCGTAGTAAAAACGATGATCGTATACCCAAAAATGAACAGGAAATACAGCGGGAGGATTTGGCGAATACCCTTGTCCGGAAATGCCGAGTATTTCTCGGCAGTGTGCAGTAGACAGAGAAGAATTTTGCGGTATCAGGGTGCCTGAATTCGCTTCCGACGATGTGGCTAAAAACCAATGGACTCCATCGGGAAAAACACCGGCAGGCTGATTTGACCATTCCCAGTTTTTGACGCCAATCAAAAAAGACGTCTGTGCAGTTCCCGCGAAAAACGCACTGCATCCATTGACCGCATTTCCATTGACAGAATTAAGTCCTTGTGCAAACCAACACTCCAGCAATAACTGCGCCCATGTTGCACATTGACCATACCCCTTTGAAATCAGTGTAATAAAGGAATCGGTGTTTTCATCAAAAGGACAAGAACTTGTTGTATTGTGTTGGATTTCGCCAAGATCGTATTGTCCGTTGTTGTTTGAATCTTCGAATCCATAAAATGAAAGTACTTTTTGGGGAAATGCCGTTTTTACAAATAAAGAAGCAAATGGGTTTCTCCAAATCGCATCAACGACTCGATCATCGTCAATTCCAGTGGTTCCAGAAATTCCTTTTGCCCCTTTGCATCCAATGAAAAAAAGTGTTTCAAGTTTTTTTGTGGCGCGAGACGCTGCCCATGTGACATAGAATCGATTTGTGCTAATTCCCGCTGATTGCCAAGAAGATTTATTGTCGGTTGAAACAAACCACTGGATGGCAAGTGGATCGTGGAAATCAATTATGTCCGGGATTGGTTTTTCGGTTGCAGTCGTGATAGAGATGACATTGTCTGAATCAATCGAGGCCAATGTGCAAGGAATCCGAAAAGCGGCAGATTCTGCACGAACATAAACCGGCTGGGAAAGTTGATGGCAGGAATGGACAAATTTCGCGCCAATTAGTGGTATCGTATTTCTGACATATAGGACTGGAACCGATCTCTCACCTATACCCGATATCGTACGATCATGGTTGCTATCCTTGTATTGTGGAATTTCAAAAGGAATGCCACAATCGGACATGATTTCAGCTGAGTTTTGAAATGCGACTTCTTGAATTACAAACGATGTATTTGGCCATACTGAAAACCTTGCAACATCTTTACAATTTGTTTTGTTATGGATAAGTGTAATTTCTTGATCGCATTCACTTAAGGAGGCTTGCGTTCCCAACAGGAAGAATCGAAGTTCGTTCAATCTCGAGGCGGGATAGGATGACTGTGCTGCCTCTAGTTTTCCGCTATCATTGTGAACAAGTAAAGTCGAGTTTTTTATTTCGACTGACACTACATCATCCTCATCCGGAGTGAAGCAACGCAAGGAGACTGGAACCAAATACTTGACTAACGAAGGGTCATTGTATCCATTTGTGGCTGTTTTGTAGGCGATGATTGCCCCATCGACTTCTTCGTTCGACTCTCCTATACCATTTATCATTACATCGACACGATATAGTTTGATCCATCCGGTTTTATCCGATTCAACTCCGGCGGTATCCTCGACAACATACTTCATCTTTTCGCCAGGAGCCAATGAATATCGTTTTCCGTTCAGTGGTTTTGTCAACCTCCAAGAGGATTCATCCATTTCTTGGACCACGACCTCAGCTTCGAACCTATCTACAACATTACTGGTTGTGATCCAGAAGTCGAGACCCTCATTCAGGGTTTGAATTTCGTGAACGCCAATCGTATCGGAATGAACATTGACATATTCATTGGCGGCTTCTGCTCGCGAATCAAAGCTTTCTGCACCTAGGGTGAAAGAAATAAAGAAAAAAACGCAAAAAGAATTGATGGGGTATGAAATATGTGATTTTCTCATTACGGCAACCTTAATGCTTTATTGACATCAACGAATTGATTGTAATATGACTGCCTATTGAAAATCAAATCACATTTGACGCCTGTATCCATACATTTTCATTGATTTGCATGGAAGGAATATTCGGAGGTCGTGTTTGTTGTTTGCTCACAAAGAGAGAACAACAGGATTTGCCTTCCTTTCCCGGAGTCCCATTCTGATTCTCCATGTTGAACCCATATACAGACAAAAGAAAGCACGGACTCAACAACAGAATCGTGAAAAGCCAATTTTTGGGAGGGGCGGGGGGGACTTGTGCGAAGGGGTTATGCCGCGGTTGGAAGCTGGATTTCCGGGGTGTTTTCCGGTTCTGTTTCTTCTGTGGGGGCGATCGCTTGCCCGGCGGCAGGGATCGGCCAGATGACATAGACCGGGCAATGGTCGGAGATTTCCGTTTGCGGAAGAATCAGCCGGCCAAGCGGGGCGTCGAAACCCAGGGCGTAGAGACGGTCGAAAATCGCCGGGGGATAGAAATCGTTGGCGGGGAGGGTAGTCCGTTGTTCGACGGGGACGCCTTCAAAAGCATCCGCAAAACCGGCATCCAGCAATAGTCGGCAGGTTTTTTCGCCGGCAAATCGGGAATCTTCCGGGGACGTATTGAAGTCGCCTGCGATGATGACGCCGGAGATTTTTTTGCCGTTCACGCCCCGTTGGCATTGGCGTTTGGCGTGCGCCAGGACTTGGCGAATCGCTTCTTCGCGCTTTTGCACATTCAGCGGTCCGACGATAGCGGGATCTTGCTCTTCCGGGATATAGTTGCTCTTCAGATGGAGCGCATAGGCGGCGACATAGACGCCATTCACGTCGAATACGGCCCATGCGAAGCCGCGTGGCGGGAAGACGCCATTTCGAAAGCGAAAGGGAACGGAGCCTTTTTTGACGGCGGGATAGCGGCTGAAAATCGCGACTTGCTGGAGGCCCCTGTTTGTCGGCGTATACATGAAATCGGAGCAGACGTCGCATTTGAAATCGGGGTCGCGGATTTGTTTGACGAGTTTGTCGCACGTTTCGCGGTCGCGGATTTCTTCGGCAATCAAGATATCCGGAACCCGTTTTGAGCGCAGGATGGCACCGGCGGTTCGGATTTGGCGTTTTTCGAACGAAGGCGCCTGAGGTTCGGGGGTCCCGGACGGGAACCATTCCATATTCCAGGTTGCGACGGTGATGCCGCCGATATCGGGAGGCGGGAGGTCTTGTTGTCCAGCGTCGGACTTCGGGAAGAGGATCGCAATGAGAAACGAGAGGATGACGGCGGCGAGCAGTGCCGGCATGTTGTGCGACGTTCTCTTTTTGGGGGATTTCATGTAAAAGGGAAGTGGGGTGGTGGTTTTCTTTGAGAATACCATTCAAGAAGTTCGCAGTCTACAGGCGAGCGAGGCCGCCAAGGTACACGGCGATGGTGCGCGGAAAAGAACACAAAGGTGGCGAGGCGCCATGCGCCACGGCCAGTGGGAGGCCCGGCGGCCGGTGGCGAGTGGAAACTGGAGTTTACCCACAAGGAATTGCAAGCATGGGTTCGGGGGAGGAGGCGGAGAACGCAAAGAAGGGGAGTGGAAAAGGTTTTCTTTCTGTTTTCGGTTTTTGGTGCCGGGGTATCTTGACAGTGAAAAGGCCCTATGTTACTTTGGCGGAGAAGAGCGGCCGATGATCTCGGCCTTCTTTTTCGTCTTTCAAATGAAATATTTCATTTCAGGGCAAAGACAAGGTTTCAAATGGTTCCCTTGATTGTCCGTTTCGGACACATTGACATTTCCATTGTAGCGATTCGGTTCCTTTTTCAACCCTATTTGATTTCATGCAAATGAAAAAACTCTACAGTACTGCTGCATGTGCTGCCATTCTTTTGCTGTCGACGGATTCCCGCCTGTTGGCGGAAGCGGCGACTCCGGCTGCCGGGGAAGTTTCATCTGGCGTGTCGCAAGTTGTGCCGCTGCTCATTTCACGCAATATCGGCGATCCGGTTCTCAACAAATGGAAACAGTGCGATTGGGTGACGGCATCGGGCAAATGGTCGGCATCGGACGAGCGTCCCGCCGAAGTAGGAGGTGCCTTCAAAACGCTTCATATCGAGGTCATGTATCCGCCTCGCACCTTCGGGGGGTGGAGCATGGAGCCGGTGCCTGCGCTCCAGCGGGTTCCGGGCGAACTCAAGAGAATCACGGGGTACAGCCGCCGCAGCAACGACAAGGCCTGGTGCGAGATTGTCCTCAAAGACGCGAATGACAAGGAACACAAGTTCGGCATTCCGAATTGCGGACTGGAGTGGAGCAAGTTTGACCTCGAGATTCCGGACAAGGTTGTGCAACCGGTACAGTTCAAAGGTTTTATGGTATCGAATTGGGGCAACCGGAACGATCCAAACAAGAGCCAGATTTCGTATGATTTTGCGGATCTTCGGCTGGAGTCGGACGTATCGGCGGTTCCTCTTCCGGAGCGTCCGTACGGGCTTTTGACCAACATGGAGCCGGCCGGAAACATTTTCACGGCTGGCGAAAAACCGGTGATGCAGGTTTCGGCGACGAGTTGGCTCGGCGATGTGCGCGAGTTGCGTTTCAGCGGCTTTGTGACATCGGCCACTGGCGAGAAGCGTCCGTTTACGGTGCCGAAATTGCGGTGCGAGACGGAAGTGACGACGATTGCAGAGCTTCCGTTCGACCAGCCAGGCGGGTATACGGTAACCTTGGAAGCGGAAGGCTTCCCGGAGAAGCAGAAAGTCGTATCGCGTTATGTTGTCGCGCTTCAGCCCCCGGCGTTGACGCCGAAGCAGAAGCGAAACAGTCCGTACGGGTTGAATGTCCATGGCGGCACCTTTGTCGACTATCCGGCATTTGCGCGTCTTGGTTTCGTGTGGCTCCGCGATTACGCGTACAATTACCATTGGATGGTCCGCGCCCGCGGCGAAGGCAATTATACGGGCTGGCCTTGGCCGAAGAAGATGTTCCATGTCGCGGAAGAAAACGGTTTTCTGACGCTTCCTTGTCTGATGAAAGGCATCGAGTACAATCAGACAAAGCAGGGGACTCCGGCCGAACCGACGGCGGAATGGCGGAGGAATATGGCGCATTTCGTTTCCAGTTTCGATGGGCTGCCGGCGTTTGAGCTGGACAATGAGGTAGAGGACCGCAGCGATCCGTACGGAAAACCGTATGGCGCGTACCACAAGGCGCTCGGCGACATCATCAAGGCGGTGCGGCCGGATGCATGGGCGGTCGAATGCGGATTGGCGAACATCTACCCGGAGGCGGTCCGCCGGCATGTCAAGAGCGGCGATTTTGCGAATATCGACGTCTGCAACGGTCACCGCTATTGCGGCCTTGACGCTCCGGAATACAGCCGCAGCAATGCCAATACGGGGCAGGGCGAAGCCAAGCAGACCTATTTGCGGGATTTGTTCCGCAATTGGAAAGACGCGGCCTGTTCCGACGGCAAGATCCGTCAGTTGTGGGTCACGGAATGGGGTTGGGACACGCTGGCCGGGCAGATTGTCACCGAATGGGAGCAAGCGGCCTACATGCAGCGCTGCGTTCTGCTGGCGCTCGGCAATGGCGTCAACAAGATGTTCTGGTACTGGTACTACGACAGCGACACCCCGACGCCGTCGAATTTCTTTGACGGATGCGGCATTTTCAACCGTTTCCGCGAACCGAAACCGATTGCGGCGGCCTATGCGGCGATGCGGACATTTCTGCCGGCGGACATGGAGTATGTTGGCTATGCATATCCGGCGCCCAATATGATGGTACAGATTTACCGCATTGGCGAACGCTACATTGCGGCCGCATTCAAGATCCATAAAGACGGCCCGGACCACACGCTCAAGACCCAACCGCATGCGGATGCGGTCTATGACATGTTCGGCGGGAAGGTTGACGGCAAGAAGGCGCGCAAATTGGACATTGCGCCGACCTGGTATATCGGGTTGGACAAGGACTGCGACTGGATCCGTCAAACGAAGATTGACGTCAAAAGCAATTGGTTTGTCCGCAATGTGCCGGGCGAAGAGATTGAAATCGACGTTACGCCGGGAGCCACCTACACGATTGAGCCGCCGAAGGGGTGGACGAGCATGCCGAATGGCGAGAATGGATTCATTGTGCGCAGTCCGGTCGGCATTCCTCGCGGTGCGGCGACGATTCTGGTCAAAGGCGAAGGCGACAAAGCCAAGAAGGAGATAACCATCGATGTCGATGTCGTACCCGAGGCGTATGTCAGGACGAAAGCGGCGAGCTTCGAAGGGACGTTCACGGCGGAGATTGTCAATCAATCCATTTCCCGCAAAAAGCATACGCTTCGTGCGGTTGTGCCGGCGGGATGGAAAGTCGAGCCTGCCGAGCAGAGCATCGAGCTGGATCCGGAGGAGCGCGGCAGTCTGACCTTTCGTTTGGCGGCATCGGCGCCTGTCCCCGTCACGGCGGCCAAATCGGATTTCCCGCGTCTCGAGATCCGGAACGATGACGGCATCCAGATCGATTCTGCGCCGATCGTTCCGCGTGAATGGAAAATGGCTTCGGTAAAGGGCATTCAGCTGGACGGAGATCTTCGGGACTGGCCCGTGGAGAACCAGTTGCCCTCTTGGATGATCGGACCGCGCGGCAACGCGGAGAAATCCCGCTTCTACATGGGCTATTCGAACGAAGGTCTCTATCTGGGAATGGAAATTGCGAACAGCAAGTGTTTCACTTCCGACCCCAATTCCTTCTGGCGTGCGGCCGACTGCTTCGAGTTGCTGTTTTCGTCCTCCGCCGATTTTTCCGAAAACAGAAAATGGACGGAAAAAGACCACCAGTTCTGGTTCTGTCCGCTTGCGGATCAAAACCGAGCCTTTGCCGGTTTCTGGGCGCGTTGCGATGGGCAAAAGATCGAAGGCGATATTCAAGAGATCCGCTCGGCCGTCCGCAAGACCGGTGAGAAAGGCACTGGCGGGTACGTGATGGAAATTTTCATTCCCGTGTCCCGTTTGCAGGGATTCCGGGCGCAGAAGGGTTCGAAGATCGGCTTGGCCTTTACGCTTGCCGTACAGGGGTGGCGCGACAATCGCGAAGTCTTCTGGCCGGCCGGAAAGGCGGACGGAATGGTTTCGCGGCCATCGGATTGGTCGCGTGTCACGCTTGAATAGCGCGTTTTCTTTCCGCAGGGATGGGGCGGGTAGGCGGATTATCCGACCCCTCCATCCGGAAAAGTTGCAAAGGAAGAATACATGAATGTGAAAAAAGACATTTCGGCGCCATCGATTGTCGACGTCGCAAAAATGGCAGACGTTTCCTTGGGAACCGTTTCCCGCATCATGAACGGGCAGAAATCGGTCCGTCCGGAGTTGCGCCTCAAGGTTTTCAAGGTAGCCCATGCGCTTGGCTTCGTTCCCCGCACGCAGGTACGCCGTGTCGGCGTCGTGGTCGGGCGCCGCAATCTCTCGATGCCGGTCGGCTATACCTATTCGTTGACCTCATTGTTGAGCAACCAGGCGTATCTGCACCATCTTCCGATTGACATCATCGACGAGGCCAACATGGAGCAGGCGTTGGATTGCCGCATATCGGCGGTGATCGGCGTTGTCTTCAACGATTCCTTTCTGGAACTCAACCACGTACCCAACCTGCCGATTGTTTCCCTGAACCATCCGCTTGTCGAGAAAGGGGTGCACAGCATTTACACGAATCACTTCGAGCAAGGGGTGATGGCGACCCGCCATCTGCTGGATTACGGGCACCGGAAGATTGCGTTTTTTGGCGGAATGCAAGGCGAGTGGGGCGGGCAGCAGCGTTTTCTGGGTTATGAGAAAGCCATGAAAGACGCGGGAATTGCCATCAAGCCCGAATGGGTATGCCATGCGGATAGCGGCAGTGTTTTCGATGCGCTTCGCAGTTGGCTTTCTGATGGCGTCACGGGGCTGCTCAACTTCAACGAAGATGGCGTTGCCGAGACGCTCCACATTCTCTCCAACGTTCTCTGTCGGCGCATCGGGGAGGATATTTCCGTCATCAGCATTGAAGACGTCCCGTTGTACCAGTACTTTACGCCTCCGCAGACGGTGATTGTCCAGCCGCTGGAGGAGATGGCGCGTCTGGCATTCGATTTCGTCGACAAGCAGATTCGCCGGAAGATACGCGAACCGAAGAGCCCTGAAGTATTGGACACTTGCCTTGCGGCGAAATTAGTTGTCCGCAGATCCGTCGGTGCGCCTCCTCTCCGTTGATGGCGGGCATTTGCGTCCGTTGATTTCCCTTTATTGACAGCATACAAAAACACATCCAACCATGAAAACGAATTCCTTTTGTTTTGGCGTCTTTGCCGTATTGATCGGCATTCTTTCGGCGGTTGCGTCTGCCGGGCCGGCGGCTCCCAGGCCGCAACTTCCGTTTGATTTCGAGTCTCTGCGCAAGATTGACGAAGTCCGGTTCGACAATCTTCAAGGACGCGAGCACAAGATCTTGCCGGATGGAGCCAAGACGGAAATTCAGACGATTCTCGGGCAAAAAGCGCTCACGACGAGCAATGCTCCCGGATCGAGCTTTTGCAGTGTCGCGGTTCGTCTGGGTGCAGGCAAAGGAATGAAAGCGGGTGTCCCGTATGTGCTTCGCTTCCAATATCCGGAGGATGCGCCGCGCAGCTACGTCATTTGGAACTCGTCGACGCGCACGCGCATTGCCTTCCATACCGGCATTTCCATGGGCGATGCGTTGCGTATGCCGTATGTTTTCCCCAATCCGGAGTCCATCGATTATCCGCTTTCGCAGAAATGGGAGTCGTGGACAACGGTTTTCGAGCCACATCCGCGGTATCCCGATTTCCCGAAACCGGACAAACCGGAAAATCTCACGCAAACGCCCGACAAAGGTTTTTGGGTTGTCATCACGCACGTCAATTACGACAACGACCCCACATCGGTCGGCATGGCGCTCGGCACGCTTTCGCTGTATGAAGCACCGGCGCAAGAGCGCCTGGACATGGCGATCCGGCGTCCGCCGGCCGGGCTACCGCAGCGGCACTTGTTCTGGCGGGAGGAAATGTCCGACGGCTTTTTGTTCGACGACAAAAATCCATCGTTCACGCGGGAACATTCCGCCGATTGGTATGAAGGCAAGATGCATTTGGCCAAGTTTCTCGGTTACGACACCTTTGCGCGCGATCTTCTCGAATTCGGACACAATCAAGGATGGGATTCCACCAAATTCGGGAGCAACGACTGGGTGTACCAATCCAACCGACCCGAGCTTTGGCACAAGATGGTTCAATTGGCGACCAAATACGGTCTGAACATTCTGCCGATGTACGAATATTGCGGCAGCATGGGCGGCAGGCTGGCGCTTGGACCCAAGAAGCGCGCCAAGACGCTTGGCAACCAGCACAAGGGGCCAAAAGGCCGCGATGATTATACGCACATCCATTGGAGCGAAAAAGGCAACATCGACGTAACGGATCCGGACGCCGTCGAGGATTTGCGCAAGATTCTGGAAATCACGATTGCCGACGAAAAGCAGAACGGGAATTTTCTTGGCGCCTGGATCCGTCCGCGCAGCGCCGGCATACCCGTCAGCTTCTCGGACCATTGCATCGAGCTTTTCTCGAAAGAAACCGCGACACCTGCCACGCGCGATACGCTTCGTTCCGACAAAGGTCTCTACCAGAAATACATTCAGTGGTGGAATCTCAAGCGGCGCGACTATCTTTGTGCGATTCGCGACTATTTGCGCAAGCCGGAGGTTCTCGGGAAGGATGCGGTGCTGCTCTTCACGGGCGATCCTTCCGAGCCGGGCAATCTGATTGCATTCGGCGGCATCGTGACAGACGATCCGTCGCGTTTTCCGAACGACAAGTGCAAGACGCCCGAGCAAGTCGTTTCCGAGCATCTCGGCTTGAAGAGGTTGACTTCGCCGTCGGACACTTGGGGGGGATGGGAATGGCAGCATGCGATTCCGGCGGCCGACCCCCAGAATTACACCAAGACACCCGGTGTCATGCAGACGGTATCGTTCAATCGGCTTTATTCGGTGGCGGACACTTCGGTTTTCCGGAATTTCCGCACGCCGGACGGGCTTGCGATGATCCGCCACTATCCGCTCAACGAGCATGTCATCAAGAACGACGATCTTGGCTATTACATCACCGACTTCGAGGTAGGCGGACCCTATTGCATGTTGGCGGAAGCCCGTGCGCTGGCGAATGGCGATCCGCGATTCATTGGCTATCTCACCTCGAACAGCATGCAGCGCGGTTTCCCCGAATATGTCCGAGCGTTCAACCAAGCGTTTCTGGCCTTGCCGGCGCTTCCGAGCACCCTTCTCAAGGATGCGGCCTCGAATCCCGAGGTGGTCGTGCGGGCCATTCGCACACCCAAGAACGGCAATTGGTTTGCCATCATCAACACCTCGCTCAAGGACGCTGTCAACGTCCGGCTCCACGAAAAGCTTGCGGCCATTCCCGGGATGCGCGACTACATCACGGCCAAGACGGTCGATCCAAAGGCACCCCTAACGCTTTATCCCGGCCAGGTTCTCGTTTGGCATTCGATGAGCTGGATCCGGTAGGTCCGTCCGTGCGCCGCGCCGGTAGGCTGGGGTGCGCGGCCCTGCCGCGCACATACTGCGGACGGTGGCGAGCCGCCACGGGCAATGCGCGGCGGCCAAACGCCTCAGTGTTAGCGGGATGGCGGCGCGCATCGGCCCGGCGTCCGATGGGGGAAACGATAAAAGCGTTTTCTCAGTGGACGTTCAGCGGTTTTGTGCGGGCGGGACCGGTGGAGGCTCGTGTCACGAGAGAGGTTCGGAAGCGGATTTCACATTGTTCCCAGAGCAGGGAATCGGAAGGCGAACTGGTGAGATTGAGCAAGAGGTTTGCGGCGCAGGCGCCCATTTCGGTGGTGGGAACGTTGACCGTTGTCAAGGCGGGGCGGAGACGCTCGGCTGCCTCGATATTGTCGAAACCGGTAATGGAGATGTCTTCGGGGATCCGCAGGCCGAGTTTTTGGGCGGCCATGACGACAGCGATGGCATGGTTGTCATTGACACAGACGATGGCGGTAGGCGGATTGGGCCCTGAAAGGATTTTGATCCACTCTTTTGTCTGTTTAGCCATGGTGCCGTTGCAAAAGAGAGAATAGTCTTCTGCGATGGTTAGGCCGCAGCGCGTCATTTCACCGGCGAATGCGATATGCCGGATCCGGAAACAAGGGTTTTCATCGTTTCCGGAGAAGCCGATCCGGGTATGTCCGAGCTCCTTGAGGTGATTGACAATGGAAACGATACCGCCGATGTTGTCGATGGTCACGACCGGGACATTTACGGAGGTGAGGATATCGACAAGCACGATGGGAAGACCGAGATTTTGGAGAAATTCCGCGTCGGAAGGATCCGGCGAGCCGAAGAGCAAAACACCGCGATGGCGGGATTTACGCAGTTGTGCGATCAGTTTGTCTTCCTTGAGGCTTCGGCAGAAGATGAGATTCATCCGCAATCCGATTTTGGAAATTTCGCTTGTGATTCCGAAGAGGATATTGCGATAAAAATCCATGGAGAGGCGCATTCTGGGTGCGCGCAAGGAATCTTCATCAATCATTTCCCCATCGGAGATGGCGAGTCCTTTTGGCGTGATGAAAATGGGCTCCAATGCTTCATCGCGGAACAAAATGACATCCAAGGTATTGGAGAGGGAAAGGGATCCCCGTGGACGGCCGCGGCGTGGGTTAAAATCGGAGGTTTCGTCTTTGTATTGCTCTTCCAATTCCGCGAGTGCATTGCGAACATTTTCCGCAAGCGTGCTGGAGACGCCTGCGGTTCCGTTCATGACACGGGAAACACTTGCTTGAGAACACCCTGCCAATGCAGCCACATCTTGTAGTGTATACATTTTTTTTATTTTGATTCGAACGAAGGAACGATGAAGGACTCGCGAGAAAGAATTGTTATGTATTGCGGGAACAGAGTGGAGCCAATTTTTTCATACGGGATTCTGTACATGTAATTGCCGAAAATTCTTTCAACCAGTAACCTGACAGAATCAACCGAAAAAGATATGCAATACACCAAAGAAAGACAATTGTAGGAGAATTCTTTCAAAGTTTCAACTTCGTATTTGTGCGAGGGGAGGATGGGTGTCACGCAGGCGACGGGGTGCGCGGCCTGCGGTGGACGGAGCCGCGGCGGCAAAACGCTTAGCGGGCGTGCGTAGCGAGGTGCCGGAGCCGGGAGGCCCGGCGGCCAAGCACAGATCCATTGCGCACACGCCCGTGTCCC
>JBJEVW010000147.1:0-14067 GCA_051884735.1 Kiritimatiellia bacterium
GGCGTTGACCCGGGCCCGGAAGAATTTACCCCGAAAAACCGGGATAAGGGTGGAAACCATGCCGCAGTTGACATCCGGATAAGAGCCGTCTATTCTCATCCGCATGCTGAACGGAAATTCCCCCAAATCCTCCAAAAACCGCTCCGCCGCAAGTTCAATCCCAGATCGGATTCTCGCGGCTGCACGAGACCTCTTTTCCGCAAAAGGTTTCCAACAGACGACCATTCGCGATATTGCGCAAAAGGCTCACGTCAATGGGGCCGCCATCAATTACTACTTCCGTTCGAAAGACCGTCTCTACGAGGAAATCTTTCTTCAGGCAGACGGTCGAATATCCCTCCCGCTCGAAGAAAAAGTCTCCTCCGTCTGTAGCCAAAAAGACTGGGAGGAAGCGCTCCGCACATGGCTCGACTGCGTGCTGGAACTCTTTCTGTTCGACACCCCGGAACGCAATATTTTCCGCTGCTTCGTCACTTCGCCGGGGAGCATTCCATCCGCCTCTTGCGACCGGATCTACGGCCAGGTCGTCAGCCCGATGCTGGAAACCTTCCGGACTCTCCTCCGAATGGCTGTTCCGGACGTCGATGCCGATACCTTTCAGGCGATATTTCTGACCGTTCTTGGGCAAAGTACGTGTTTCATCCATCGCGACACCATCTGGAACGAACTGACGCTGAGCGAAAAGCGCACCCGGGAGGAATGGGCGCAACTGCTTTGCGCCCAGATCCTCGCCAATATCACGGCGCGTTTCTCCTATCAAACCAATCAAATGCGTCCTTTTCCCGTAAAGGAGTAAGTCCGTATGTCCCCTCGGTTCAATCGCGCGATTCTTTTCGACATGGACGGTGTTTTGGTCAATACCGAACCGCTGTTGCTGCAAGCCGTCATCCGTATGCTGGCTCAGTACGGCGTCGATGCTTCCCGCGACAAGCCCAATCAATGGTACGGCGCAAGTGAACGGGAATTCTATGCGGGTATGGCGGGATTGCACGGACTGCCCTATCGCGAGGCAATGGAGCCTCTTGTCCGCCGTGAATTTCGCCGTCTCGTGTGCGAAGCCCCCAACCGCGCCGTTTACCCTGAGAGCATCCCCGTTCTTTCCGCTTTCAACCACTCCCCCGATCTGGGCCTTGCCGTCTGCTCCGGTGCCGGACGCTGGAAGGTCGAAATCAATCTCGAATCGCTCGCACCCGCCGGTTGTCCCTTCCACGAAATCGTCTCCGGCGATGATGTCGCACGCTCGAAACCCGCTCCCGACATCTTCCTCGAGGGAGCCCGTCGCCTCGGCGTTCCTCCGTCTCGCTGCCTTGTCATCGAGGACACAACCGCCGGCCTCCGCGCCGCTGCCGCCGCGGGAATGCGCGCGATCGCGGTCACCCATACCTATCCCGCAGACGCGCTTCGAGCCCTCCCCACGCCGCCCGTCGCAATCCTCCCGCACCTTTCCGCCGATACCATCCGCTCCACGCTCCAAACGCTCGGATAACCTTTCTGCCTCCCCTTCATGAACGCGCAAACCCCTCCCTCGAATGCCGCTCTCTCGCTCGATGAAGCCTCCATGGCGGCCCGTCTCAAATCCTTGACGGGACGGACCCTCGTCTGCGCCCACCTCAATCCCGACGGCGATGCCATCGGTGCGGCCGTCGGACTCTGCCACGCTCTTCGAGCCGCCCATATCGACGCATTCTGCTGGGGCTTCGACCCCATCCCGGAACTCTATCGCTTTCTCCATGCAGAGAACTTTCTCCTCTCCGCCGATACCTACACCCCAAAACCAATCGATACCATCATCGTTCTCGATTGTGGCGGAAAAATGCGTCTCCCCGAACCGGTTCGCCCTTTTCTCGGCACCTGCCCCTTGCTTTGTATCGACCACCATCATTCCGGTGTCACATTCGCTGCCCCCTTTCTCCTGGAGGAAAACGCCGGTTCGTGCAGCGAAATCGTCTACCGCGTCGCAAAAGCCGCCGGATTCCCCGTCTCGCGTGATGCCGCTGAAGCATTCTGGACCGGCATCATTACCGATACGGGCCGCTTCATGTATGACGGAACTTCCGCCCGCACCTTGCAAACCGCCGCAGAACTGCGCGATCTTGGCGTCCGGACCAGCCTTCTCAACGATCTCATCTTCGGCGAGCAGCCCGTTCGCCGCTTATTGCTTCTCCGCCACTTCATTGACCACATCCGGCACGATCCAACCGCAGGTGTCGCCCTCTCTTGGCTCGGTCCGGAAGACTACGCCGCCGAAGGCTGCACCGCCGAAGATAGCGAAAACTTCGTCAATACGGTTCGCGGCATTGAAGGCGTGAAACTCGCCGCCTTCCTGCGCCGTGTGACGCCCGAAGACGATGTCCATATCAGCCTTCGAACCAGCGAGCCGTTCGATGCTTCGGCCATTTGCGCCGGCTTCGGCGGCGGAGGACACGTCCGCGCCGCCGGTGCCACCGTCCGCAACACACCCTTGGAAACCGCGTGCGAACAACTCTTCGAACGCCTCCTCAACGAAGCCCGCAACCCTCTCCCGCAATAACCACGCCCCCGCCCGCTGAGCATTTTGCATACCGCGGCTCCATCCGCCCGTGGCGGCTCGCCACCCGCGGCACGTGCGCGGCAGGGCCGCGCACCCATTGCTCGCGCCGCGCCATGGCGCGGTACGCTTGAATCAAAACCGTTTTTTTGCTCTAATTGCCTTTCAACTTGTGGCCGAGAGCTTCCATCGTCAGGAAGACAGGGGCCATGAGCGTCAACCCACACTTCTATATTATGGATATCAAAACGTTGCGCCATAGTACGGCGCACATTATGGCGTATGCAATCGGTCGCCTTTGGCCGGATGCGAAGTTCGACATCGGCCCGGCTACGGACGATGGTTTCTACTACGACTTCGATCTCTCCCATCACCTTTCCGCAGAGGATTTCCCGGCCATCGAAAAGGAAATGGCGGAAATCATCAAGGCGGATTATCCGTTCGAACGGATCGAAATGACCCGCACCGAAGCCGAAACCTTCCTGAAAGAACGCGGACAGGGCTTCAAACTCGAACGTCTCGCCGATATCCCCGAGGGAGAGGCTATCTCTTTCTACCGTTGCGGCGATTACTATGATCTCTGCCGCGGCCCCCATGTTCCCTCCACCGGTTGCGTGAAGGCATTCAAAATCATGAGCGTCGCCGGATCCTACTATCGCGGCGATGAAAAGAACAAAATGCTGCAACGCCTCTATGGAATCGCCGCCGAATCCAAAGAGGAAATCGAGACCATCGTAACCCAACTCGAAGAAGCGCAGAAACGCGATCACCGCCGCTTGGGCAAAGAGCTCGACCTCTTCAGCGTCGAAGAAGATGTCGGTCCGGGCCTCGTCCACTGGCACCCGAAAGGAGCGCGAATCCGCATCGCGATCGAGGATTACTGGCGCCGCGAACACTTCCGCGCCGGCTACGAAATGGTCTTCACGCCGCATATCGGACGCGCCGGACTCTGGGAAACCTCCGGCCACCTCGGTTTCTACAAGGAAAACATGTACTCGTCCATGGATATTGATGGACAGGCCTATTTCGTGAAACCGATGAACTGCCCTTTCCACATCCAGGTCTACAAGGGACAGTCCCGCTCCTACAAGGATTTGCCCATCCGCTATGCCGAACTCGGCACCGTCTACCGCTACGAAAAGTCCGGCGTTTTGCATGGTCTTCTCCGTGTGCGCGGCTTTACGCAGGATGATGCGCACATCTTCTGCGCCCCCGAGAAAATCGAAGAGGAAATCCGCTACACCGTCGAATTCGCTCTTCGCATCCTCCGCCGCTTCGGGTTCAAGGAAATCGCCGCCTACCTCTCCACGCGCCCCGCAAAGGCCGTCGGTGAGCCCGAACGCTGGGAACAGGCAACCCGTTCGCTTGAAAACGCGCTCCGCTCCGAAGGAATCGATTACAAGATCGATGAGGGCGGCGGTGCTTTCTACGGACCCAAAATCGACCTCAAGATCAAGGATGCTATCGGCCGTGAATGGCAACTCGGCACCATCCAATTCGATTTCAACCTCCCGGAACGCTTCCATCTCACCTATGTCGGCCAGGACGGCAAACCGCACCAGCCCTACATGGTTCACCGCGCACTGCTCGGCTCCATCGAACGTTTCTTCGGCATCTTGATCGAGCAGTACGCCGGCGCATTTCCATGCTGGCTCGCGCCTGAACAGGTCCGGATCATCCCGATCACCGATGCACAGCTGGATGCGGCACGCGACCTTGAAAACCGTCTCCGCCAACTTGATGTTCGCGTCGGTCTTGATACGCATGCCGATAAACTCGGCGCCAAGATTCGCCGTGCACAGGCTGAAAAGGTTCCGTTTATGCTCATCCTCGGCCGCAAGGAGGTTGAACAGGAACTCATCGCCGTCCGCACACGCGATACCGGCGACAAGGGTGCCATGAAGTTCGACGACTTCATGGCTCTCTACCGGCAAGCTCTCGCCGACTAACCCGGAAGGACGCCCCATCATCGAATGGGCTGCCCTCCGCAAAAGCGCCGTTCCGGTTTTCCGGACGGCGTTTTTCTTTTTCCCCCTTATCCATCAATTGCGTGGCACTTGCTCGCCTCTCTCCCTTATCAATGCGTCTTCGCCGTATAGCGTACCCGTGCGGCTTTGCGCTAGGGTGCGACGTCTATCGGCTCGCCATTTGCCCGTGGCGGCTCGCCACTCGCCTGGGGTGTCCCCTGCAAAAAATGCCGCCTTTTGAAACGGTTTTGCAAAAGCGACTTCTTCATCCTCTTTTTCGGTTGAACTTTCCGGGAGCCATGCGCTATTCTATGGGCATGGAAAACAACATGATTGCCTCTATCATTCGACAGGGAAAAACAACGCTCGGCATTGAATTCGGCTCGACCCGGATCAAAGCCGTTTTGCTGGATGATGCGTTAACGCCCATCGCGCAAGGGTCGTTCACGTGGGAAAGCACCTTGGAAGATGGTCATTGGACCTACTCCCTGGATGCCGTGCGAAAGGGTTTGCAAACCGCCTATGCAAATCTCGCAGACGCCCTGAAAACATCCTACGGCGTCATTCCGTCAACCATCGGTTGCATCGGCATTTCCGCCATGATGCACGGCTACCTCGCCCTCGATGCCGATGGCAATCTCCTCGTTCCGTTCCGGACATGGCGCGATACGACAACCGCGCAAGCCGCCGATGAACTGACACGACTCTTCGCATTCAATATCCCGCAACGCTGGAGCATCGCCCACTACCGCCAAGCCATCCTCGACGGCGAACCGCATGTCCGGAAAATCGCTCGCTTGACAACCCTGGCGGGACTCGTCCACTCGATGCTTTCAGGCACGCATGTACTCGGTCTCAACGACGCCTCCGGCATGTTTCCCATCGACCCCCGGACAAACGACTACGATGCTCGAATGATGGCCGCATTCGATGCAATCTGCCCAGAGGCCTCTCTCCCGCTTCGCGCCCTTCTCCCCCAACCGCTCCCCGCGGGCGCTCCCGCCGGAACGCTCACCGCCGAAGGCGCACGCCTCCTCGATCCAACCGGAACCCTTCAACCCGGCATCCCGCTCTGCCCGCCGGAAGGCGACGCCGGAACGGGCATGGTCGCAACCGGCAGCGTGGCTCCCCATACCGGAAATGTCAGCGCCGGAACGAGCATCTTCGCAATGCTCGTTCTCGAAAAGCCGCTCCAAGGCATCTACCCGGAAATCGATATCGTCCATACGCCCGATGGCGCCCCCGTTGCAATGGTGCATTGCAACAATTGCTCTGGCGAACTCGATACCTGGGTGAAACTTTTCGCGGATTTCGCCACGGATCTTCTCGGTGTTTCTCTGCCGCCCGACGAGATTTACGCACGGCTCTACCGCTGCTCCCTCCATTCCACTCCAGACGCCGCCGCATTCACCCCGGTGAACTACGCCGCCGGCGAAGGTGTCACCCACTTCGATGCCGGAATTCCCTTGCTGTTGCGGGATTTTTCCACCTCTGCTTCCCTCCCCGATTTCATGCGGGCACACCTCTACGCAACCTTCGCAACCCTCCGGCTCGGTCTCGATATTCTCGACCCGGAAAAGATTCGCATCGATCGTCTTTGCGCCCATGGAGGCCTTTTCAAAACCCCCGGTGTCGCACAGGCCTATCTGGCCGCGGCGACCCGATCCCCCGTCTCCGTGATGCAAACCGCCGGCGAAGGAGGTCCCTACGGCATGGCGATCCTCGCTGCCTATCGTCTCCACTGCGGCACTTCCTCCGAACCTCTCCCGCTTCCCCAATTCCTCAACCGAAACGTCTTTGCCTCGGCAGCCGTCTCGACGCTTGATCCCGACCCCGTCATCTGCTCCGGCTTCGATCGCTTCCTGAAACGCTTCAAGGCCGCTCTTCCCGTCGAACAGGCCGCCATCGCTTCTGATTCTCTCTCCTGATTTCCTCTTTCTCTTTTCTCCATTTTGCCATTTTCAAAAAACACCCCTATGAAAAAATACGAATTTTGGTTTGTTGTCGGCAGTCAGTTCCTCTATGGCCCCGAAGTCCTCGAAACCGTTGCGGCACGCGGTGCCGAAATGGCCGCCGCCATCCATGCAAATCCGGATATTCCGTGCTCCTTCCTCTTTAAGGGTGTCGTCAAAACCCCGGAGGAAGCGACCGCCATCATCAAAGACGCCAATCGCTGCGATGCCTGCGCCGGTGTCGTGACCTGGACGCATACCTTCAGCCCCAGCAAAATGTGGATTCAGGCTTTCCGTCTTTTGCAAAAACCGCTCTGCCACTTCGCTACGCAATACAATGAGGCTTTGCCGGATTCCATCGACATGGATTTCATGAATCTCAACCAGGCCGCCCACGGCGACCGGGAACACGGATTCATTCTCGCACGAATGCGCAAACCGCAAAAAATCGTCATGGGTTTCTGGAAGAATCCCGCCGCCCTCCGCGAACTCGGCAATTGGATGCGCTCCGCCGTCGGCTTCGCCGTCAGCCAGGATTTGCGCGTCATCCGATTCGGCGACAATATGCGGAATGTGGCCGTGACGGAAGGCGATAAAATCGAGGCGCAACTGAAACTCGGCTGGCAAGTGAATACATGGCCCGTCGGTGAACTCGCCCAAACCATTCGCGAAATCCCCGATGCCGAGGTCGATGCCCAAATGGCAATCTATGCAGACCGCTACGAAATGGCGACAACCGACCTGGATGCCGTGCGGTACCAAGCCCGTATGGAAAGAGCCATCCGCCGTTTCCTCAGACGCGAAAACGCCGGCGCATTCTCCAACACGTTCGAAGATCTCTGCGGCATGCGGCAACTCCCCGGCCTCGCAACCCAAGCCATCATGCAAGATGGATTCGGATTCGGCGCCGAAGGCGACTGGAAGACGGCCGCACTCCTGCGCGTCATCAAACAAATGACTGCCGGACTCCAAAAAGGCTCTTCCTTCATGGAAGACTACACCTATCACCTCGTGCCCGGACAGGAAGCCGTCCTTGGCGCCCA
This sequence comes from Kiritimatiellia bacterium, assembly GCA_051884735.1. Taxonomy (GTDB): domain Bacteria; phylum Verrucomicrobiota; class Kiritimatiellia; order RFP12; family UBA3636; genus JAEDLN01. Next base: position 7,490 of record JBJEVW010000147.1, read on the forward strand.
CATGCTCGAGGTCTGCCCTTCCGTCGCCACCTCCAAACCGCGGATCGAAGTGCATCCTCTCGGTATCGGCGGAAAAGAACCCCCCGCCCGGCTCGTCTTCAACGGCCGCTCCGGGTTCGCGACCGCCTCCAGTCTCATCGATATGGGTGGACGCCTCCGTCTCATCTGCCAAGATATCGAAGTCATCCCTCCAACATCCCCCATGCCCAATCTCCCCGTCGCCCGCATGATGTGGAAACTGCAACCTAATCTTCAAACCGCCGTCAAACTCTGGATCCTAGCCGGCGGCGCACACCACTCCGTCGTTTCCTTCGACGCTTCCCCGGTCATGCTCGCAGATTGGGCCCGTATCGCCGGAATCGAATTTGTCCATATCTCGGCCAATACCGATCCCGAACAATTCGAACAACAGCTCTTCCTGCAAGACGCCATTTGGCAACTCCGTTCCATTCGTTAACCTCCTGCCGCCCCTCTCGCGCCATGGAATCTCTCCAAGAAATCGCCTACGAAGCCAATGTGCGGCTTCACCAAACCGGATTGGTTGTCCTGACATGGGGCAATGTCTCCGTACTCGACCGTGAAAGTGGTCTGATGTTCATCAAACCATCCGGCATTCCCGTAAAGGCTCTGACGCCGAACAAAATGGCAATCGTCAACCTCAAGGACGGAACGGCGCTCCCTGGCTCCCTTCGCCCGTCTTCCGACACGAAAACCCATCTCGCCCTCTACCGGGCTTTTCCCGGACTCGGCAGCATCGTCCATACGCATAGCACGTACGCAACCGCATGGGCACAATCCGGCCGCGACCTTCCGTGCCTCGGAACGACGCACGCCGACCACTTCGATGGGACAATCCCCTGCGCTCGCGCCCTCACGCCCGATGAAACCGCCGAAGACTACGAGGCCAATACCGGCACCGTCATCATCGAATCTTTTCAAACGCGCAACCTCGACCCGATCGCCGTTCCCGGTGTCCTCTGCCGCCATCATGGTCCCTTTACCTGGGGCGTTACCGCGCAAGAAGCCGTCGATAATGCCATCGCCCTCGAGACCATTGCCGAACTTGCTTTCCTGACACTCTCCCTCAACCCGGCTACCCCGCAAATTCCCAAACATATTCTCGAAAAACACCACGCCCGCAAACACGGTCCAAACGCCTACTACGGCCAATCTTGATTCCATCATCCCCCCATTCCCTTTTCGAGAATCGTCCTCACCCCCGCACCCGCTGAGCGTTTTGCATGCCGCTCCCGCCGGCGGTGGCTCACCGCCCGTCCGCGGCTCGTGCACGGCAGGGCCGTGCACTTCACCGGTTGACAGAAACCGGACCGGAGAAGAAAATGGTGGCGCTTATGGATAAACTCGTCTTTCTTTTGTTTTTTCTCCCGCTCGCCGGCATCCTTCACGCAGCTCCGCTGGAGAAAGAGTATGGTACCGGAGAAAATCGGATTCTCCTTTCGCTCTCTACCAATGCGGTCTCCCGGTCCGGATCCTGCGAAATGACCATCCGCCCTCTGCTGCAGGATGGCAAAACGGCGAAACTGCCGGACTCCGGCATGGAAAACCGCTTCGAAGGCTTGTCCATAGAAGGCATGTATACCGACCCGGATGGCAGCATCCATTTTCGGCTTCTTCCGGATCCTTCCGCCAATCGTTTGCGCATCAAGCCAACCCCCATCTCCATCCATGCGTCCTCTCTTTCCGGCAACACAACCGGACAATGGATCATTGTCGGACCGATCGACTTGGAAATTGCACCAGATGCCGCAGGTGTCGAAGAGACGCTCTCGCCCGGTTTTTCCGCCGCCCATATCGGACGCGGCCTCCGCGGTTGGCTCTCCCTTTCCGGACTTCTTCTTCTCGCGCTTTTCCTTCTTTTCGGTCTCGTTTTGCTCGTTCGCCATCTGCTGAAAATGCACCACATCCGCAAACTGTCGCCGATCGAACGCGCTTTCCGCGAATTGGACGACCTGCTCCACCGGAATCTGCCCGAAAAAGGTCGCTTCAAAGACTTCTATGTCGAACTGACACTCGTGATCCGGCGCTATATCGAACGCTCGTATGGCATTCGTGCTCCGCGGTTGACAACCGAAGAATTTCTGTCCGTTGCGCAAGCAAGCCCGTCCTTCCCGGATGATCGTCTCGAAAATCTCCGTACTTTCCTCTCTGCCGCCGATTTGATTAAATTCGCCGGCGTAGAGGCAACCATCGAAATCGCCGCCCAGGCCACCGATTGCGCGCGGTTCTTCCTCCAGACGGAAAATCCCCGCGAAACACCGGCTCCCACCGGGAAAGGAGCTTCTACATGAATGCGTTTGCCTGCCCATGGGCTTTTCTTGCCGCCATTCCGCTTCTCCTCGCCGCTTGGCGCATGCTTCGCCCAACCGCCCGGCGCGGCCTCATGACATTTCCGTTGCTGGCACGACTTCCGGTCCGCCCTTCTTGGCGTCAGCGTGCAGCCTTGCTCTCTCCCTATCTCTTCCTTTTCGCACTCTTTTGCGGCATGATCGCTTTGGCGCGCCCGCGAAAAGAATTCGCCCGCATCACCGAATCGAAAAACGCCATTGCCATCGAAATGGCAATCGATGTCTCCGGCTCCATGGAAAGTCCCGACCTCTCCCGCCCCGGACAGTCCCGGAAAAGCCGCCTCGATATCGTCAAGGAAACTTTCCGCGATTTCGTCGATAAACGCCCCGATGATCTCATCGGTCTTGTCGCCTTCGGCGGCTATGCAACCACACGTTGCCCGCTGACCTCCGACCACAAAGCCCTCTCGGACATCTTGGCTGAAACCGATATCCCCGGAAAAAAAGGCGAAGTCATCGACATGGCCGAAAAAATGACCGCTATCGGCGACGGCTTGGCAATGGCATGCGCCCGTCTCCATTCCGCATCGAATGTCGCTTCCCGGATTGTCATTCTCCTCTCCGACGGCGTCCACAACTACGGCGATGTCACTCCCGACCAAGCCATCGAAGTCGCAAAAACCGAAAAAATCAAGGTCTATACAATCGGTATTGGGAAACCCAACTGGAAAGACAAGGTGCAGAATTTCTTCCTCATGGGTCCGCAAGAGCCCGATTTCGATGAAAAAACGCTGAAGAAAATCGCCGCCCAGACCGGAGGACGCTATTTCAATGTCCAGCGGGCAGACGGCATGGAAAAGACTTTGGCCGAAATCGATGCTTTGGAAAAAACCGAAGTCGAAAAAATTTCGTATGTCCGATACGAAGAATCCTTCGCGCCTTGGATTCTCGCCTCCATCGTAGCATTGTTTCTTTCCTTCTTTTTGGCTTCCCCGTCTAGAGGAACTCTCGTCTAGCCCCCAGCCCCCCGTACGAATTTGCGGTTCCGTTGGCTCAATGGCCGTCCGTCATTGCCCGTGGCGATTTTTCCCCTCCAGAAGCTCGAAGACTTGTCACAGATTCTCCCCTCTTTTATAATTGGCGACGAATGAACACGAATATCACAAGGGCACGTGTCGAACGTGCCGACCAGATTCGGCGCCGTTGGCGCCAACAGGCAGAGCAGATCCCGTTCAAGGACGGCTCCCTTTTGGCGGTTTTCTATTTGGTCGTCACTTCCATTTTTTCCGTCATCAGTCTGCTTGTTTCCAACTTTCTGGTACATGGCGAGGGCAGGTCGACAATCGGGTATCTGATTGGCCTCAATCTTCTCCTGCTTTGCGTTTCCGCCTTGACGGCACGTCTCCTGCTCGGCCAACTCGCGCCATTCGTGCTCAAACGGAATTCCCGGATTTCCCTGCTCTGCGTAATCATTATGCTGACCAATCTCTTGCAGACAAGCACATTGGTCGTCGCCGGAAACTTTGTCAAAAATCATCCGAGCCTCCTTCCGTCCGGTCTGGGAGCTGCCTATTTCCCGGAAAGTCTTCCCTTCTTGATGCCCTTTCTTTTTGCGCCCGCATTGGCAACCATGCTCGTCAGCCGCGGCGCCGGCATTGCAATCGGCGTTTCCATGGCCGTCCAGAACCTCTTTTTTGTCCGGCCGGAAACCATTCTTCCCATCTTGGTCATTGGTATTGTTGTTTGCGTTACGCTTCCTTGTCTTCTCCAGACCGTCTACCGCCGTTCCAATTTGCTGGAGATTTTTGGCCTGGTCGGCTGTTTCCAATTGGTTGGCATCTTGCTCCACGCCCTTTTGCGTTGCTATTGGCCCCACGATTCCGTCCCGACATTCGCTTTCGTTAAGGCGGATGTCGTTCTGACATTCGGCTCCATTGTCATCGACGCATTGGCCACATTGGCCGTGATGCCGGTTTTGGAACATCTGTTCGGAACCTCCAGCAATATCCGATTGCGCTTTTACGAAGACTCGAATCTTCCGCTCCTCAAACAACTCAAGGAACAGGCCCCCGGCACCTACACGCACTCCCTCAATGTTGCCGAACTCGCGTCCGACGCCGCAGAAGCCATTGGAGCCAATCGGATGCTGGCTCGCGTCGGCAGCCTCTACCACGATATCGGTAAACTCGTCAATCCACAAATGTTCATCGAAAATCTTCCACGCGATTCGGTGAACCCGCAAGACGGAAAAAAGGGTCTCGAGTCCGCATTGATTATCCGCTCCCATGTGAATGACGGCCTCGCATTCGGCAAGGATCTCCCATCTCCAATCCAAAACATCATCGCAACCCATCACGGCAACAGCTTGATCTATACTTGCTGGAAAAAGGCCGTCAAAGAGGAGCAGGAAGCCGCAGAAAAAACCGGTCGCCCACCTTCCCGGATCGATGAGAATGCATTTCGGTATACCGGCGGACGCCCCGATACCGCTGAAGCGGCAATCGTGATGATGGCCGACAGCATCGAGGCCGCATCCCATAGCTGGGGCAATGTGACGCTGTCCAATATCGAACACAAGGTTTCGGAAATCATTGACGGAAAACTCCATGACGGGCTCCTCAACGAGGCCCCCATCAGCCTCCCTCAGATCTTGGAATTGAAACGCATTTTCGTAGAACGCATTGCAACGATGATGCACCGGAGAATCGATTACAAGATGCCTCCGCCGGATATACCGCAGAGTTTGGACAATACCACTGTTTTGCTGAAGCCGTCCGTTCCTCTCGAACAAAAACCTTGATTGCGCGGATTTCTTTTCACCCGGAAGAAGCGGCGGTAAACCATCCCATTTCTATCCAAACCGTGCGCTGCGTGCACCTCTCCGACACCTCCTGGAGCCCGACATGAACGATATTCCGCCCCTGCTGATCGAGCTTCGTTTCCGCTCCGGGCATCTGGATCGTACACGCCTCCGTTTGATTGCGGAAGCATTCGCCCGTGCCGCTTTTTCCCGGCGCAACGCGCCGCACTTCAGCCAGGTTCTGCTCCTCCTGCATGGCGACCGCGCTTCACGCGCCGCCCATGCCGCCGTCATGGGAATTCCGACTCCGACGGACGTGATCACGATTCCCTACGAAGCAACCCCTTTTGAGTCCGCACACGCCGAGCTGCTCGTCAACCCGATGCAGGCAGCCCGTTGCGCACGCTCCCGCGACCCTGAAACCTTGCTGCCCGAGGAACGCGAAATTCCTTGGTCCCCTTCCCACGAACTGGCACTCTACATCGCACACGGATTCGACCACCTGACCGGAGCCGATGACGCCTCTCCCGCCGATTACCGCAAAATGCGCCGCCGCGAACTCCGTTGGCTGGCCCATATTCCCGCCGATCTCCTTTCCAACCTCTTTACCCCCTAAGTGATACGCCATGTCTGCCGATTCTTTTGCACCAACGGATGAAACCGTTTCCCAGAATCCGGAGATTCTTTCCTCCCATAATATCCCGGAGCAGGTGGACGAAATCCGCGAACGGATCGATACGCTTGTCGATCAGGAAATGTGGGGCCAACTCCACTCTCTCCTGGCAACCCTTCCCGCCGCCGATGTCGCCAGCTTGATTGCGCACTACCAAGAGCCAATCCTTTCCTCCATCTTCCAGGGCCTCCCCGATGATCTGAAGCCGGACGTCCTCGCCGAACTCCCGTCCGACGCCGCAACCGAACTCGCAACGGCTCTGCCTCCGCCCGCTACCGCCGATATCGCCAACGATATGGCCCCGGATGACGCCGCGGACGTCCTCGGCGAACTCGACAAGGAAATTTCTTCCAAAATCATCGAGGGCATGGACGAGGATTCCGCCGAAGAGGTCCGGAAACTGATGACCTACCCGGAAACCTCCGCAGGCGGTATCATGACAACCGATCTGCTGCGGTTCAGCAAGGAACAGACGGTCCTGGAAGCACTCGATGCAATCGCCGACAATCCGGATGAAGAACATATCTACCAGGTCTACATTACGGATGACGATGGCGTCCTGACCGGTACCGTTTCCATCTGGGAACTCCTCCATCAGCGCGACCGCCTCGTGAAACTCGGCGCCATCATGGAACAACAGGTGATGGCGGTCCGATCCGATACGGATCAGGAGGAGGTCGCCGAACTCATGGCAAAGTACAACTTGAGTGTAATCGCCGTCGTTGATGATAATGGTGTTCTCCTCGGCCGAATCACACACGATGATGCCGCAGACATTCTCAAGGAAGAGGCGGAAGAA
>JBJEVW010000148.1:0-3351 GCA_051884735.1 Kiritimatiellia bacterium
CATGAAACTATGCAACAGGCAACGTCTCGGGTTCCTCGCAGAACTCGGATGGACGCAGGAAACTGCCCATTTGCACACGGAAGAAAACTTCGGCTCCAAGGACCTCCCGCCTGCGGTGGTTCGCCGCTCGCATCGCCATCCCGAGCTCGCTGAGCGTTTTGCCGCCGCGACTCCGTCCGCGACAGGGCGCGAGTCGGGAGCCCGACAGCGCGGCCATTCCGCACAGAACAGCGTAGCCGCTTGCACGGCTATCTCTATGCGGACAAATGAATCAATTGGGATTCATAATGAAACACCTGATTGTCCATTGTATGTTATTTTGGCCTGGCAAAGTCCATAACATAGTTTTCATCATCAAGTTTGTAGAACACCACATCAGTACGCCCATACTTCTTAAGGTCAGTCACTGAAATATAAGCACCATTCGCCAACCCCAATCGATTTCTGAAATACCGCCCGATTTCTGAATTGTCCTGTGGAGTTTCAATCCCCTTGCCATTCGCTTGCGCGCGAACACATGTTAGAATCTGATCATCATCGGTCAACACCGTGAAACGATGCTTCACGTCCGGGAAGAATCCCGACCGTTGCAGACTTGCCGGTAATCCAATGTACGACTGATTTGGATCACGCTTACTGACAGAGCCATTACCATTTGTCGATGTTCTTGGTGTGCCATCAGGACGAACACCCCAATTTAGACGCGATCCATTCCCCGTCATTTCGCGAGTCTTTCCCTATGATAAGCAAGGAAGTCTTGCGATGGCTGAAATTTTACTGCAGGCAAAAGCCGCTTTCCTTCAAACGATTTGAAGCAAGCATTAAAAGCGTTGTTAGTGCAATATTCACCGAGCAAAGGAGATAATATCATGCGACAATCTTCGTCAAATGTTATCAAATGACGATCAAACGCCGCGTCGTATGTTGCGGCAAGGCAAAGGCCATTTGTCGGCAAAAGACGTGTTTTAGCATTTTCAGCCCATCCGACAATGTGGCTCGCCCTTAAAACATCGCGCACAGGAAGTCCTGTTACGCAACACGCAAAGCCATAATTGAGAAGAACGATCCGCCTAAATGCTGCTTGATTTTGCCGAGCCCTCACATTACGTAAAACCTCACGCCCCTCTTTTGAATTCGCCGCTACATCATTATCAAGATAGAACAGAGGATTTACTTTGCATCTTGATATAGTTGATGCAACATCATTGGGATCATCCGTTGTCGCAAAGATAGTTTCTGCCTTCTTAACGCCCTCCGAATCTGTGATAAACCTTGCAAACATTCGAATTGCGCTACTACAAAATCGTTGCTTCCAATAACTCTTCGGGATACTTGTTGTTTCAAATACACTTGTCGACTTTCTGCGTTCTTCTTTCTTTATGAATTTGTAAATCTCGGCCAATTTATCAAGTGAACTAATTTTCCAAATTGGCTCAAGTTGCGCGTATTGTGGCATTGTGATGCGCAATAACTCCGTAGTGTACTTTAAGGCACGAACATAAGAACCAGGAAGATTGCTTCCCTCGGCGCTATTATCGCGAATAAATGAAAAGAATGCCTTAAGCGTGTCCATATACCGTCTATTATTCTTGCGCTCTGATTTTTATGCGAGAGAGTTCCGCGCTGTACTTTTGCTTATACATTTCGTACTGACAACGAAAGAAATCTTTCGCTTCGTCATCTGTTGCGTTGCCCATCGCATGATAATTCTCGCTCATTCCATGAGCCAACTTGTAGATTGGTGTAGATTGGTCAAATACACCTCCACTTGCTTGCATATTACGCCGCATATTTGTACACCACCTTTACATTCTGCGCCGTTAATTCATTGTTAGGCGCGTCAGCAGGAATCGGTGGATCTTCAAGTGCGGCTCTCGACGAGTTGTCGCATGGCGCCAATGCTGACGGACTTGGCGGATAGAAAACAAAAGGCTGATCCTGTCTAATTCCGATTATGATGATTCTATGGCGCGTTTGTGGGACTCCATAGTCCTCAAATTTGTAAAGATGGGGATATATTCTATATCCTGCATCTTTCATGCTTTCAAGTATCTTCTTGAATGCGGTCCCTTCATTGGCACTTGCAAGACCACCGACATTTTCCGCAAAGAACCAAAGAGGTTGTAATTTACGAAGAATGGCAACACCATACTGATACAACGGGCCATATGTCCCGTCAAACCCTTTGTGTTCCCCAACAACCGAAAAGTCGTTGCAAGGAAACCCAAAAGCAAAGCCATCAATCCCTGTCAATCGCTTATCATCAAGGTCAAGCTTTCGAACATCAGCGCAAATAACCGTTTCTGGAGAACTGGGGCAAATGTTCTCGGCATACGTGTTACACGTTTGTTGATCGTAGTCATTCGCCCAAGCATGGACAATCTTGAAGTTAGGATTTTCTATGCGCGCATTTAGCGCACCACATGCCAAGCCACCTGGCCCACAAAAGAATTCTCCCATTCTATATGGAGTTCCATTTGCGGTATTTGGTCGCAAACGATGATCGATGTTGCTATCTTTGGCAACATGCACATAGACTATTGGCGAGGTCTTTGGCAATCCTCGTTTCGAATATATCATAGATAGAAAATCATACTGAACCGCCACTTCGCATACCCTCAACTGCTCGGGGCGTAGGCGGGTGATGATTTCGGGTAGCCGCTTGGCGAGGCCTGGATCGTTACGGCCGGGCGATTCAAGATATGCCTTGAGTTGCTTGCGCACCTTGGGCGCAGTTGCGAAGTCCGCCGTACGGACGATGACGCGCTCGATATCTTCGGAAACATCACCCTCGTGCCGATACAAGTATTCCGTTTTAAAAAGCAAATACTTGTCGCCGTGCGCCTTTCCCTTGGCGGGATAGCCGTATTCGTCCATCAGTTCCCGACGGGTCTTGACGCCGACGAACTCCGCTTTGTACCGGCGTTCGTCCTTCACGCCGTTGAAAAGCCACAACTCCGTAATCTTCGCCACGTCGTCCGCCCCAATCTTGTCATCGTCCGAAATCGGGTAGTTGTACCAGTCGCGCCATTTGGTGAGCTGATCGCCCTTATAGGTGCCGACAAGGACGATGCGCTTCGGGTTCTCGGTGCCTTCTGCGCAAAAAACGGCGTTCGAGTTGTTCTTCTTCATTGCCATTGGAATCCTCAAGTGACATTCGATATGGACCAAACGATTTCAGCATATCAAAAAAACGGTTTTCACGCTCTAGGAAAAGCTCGGTTCGAGCCTATCCGGCGGGAAGTTTTTTTCCCCCCGCGGCTCCGTTTCCGGGTGGCGTTTTCCATGGCGTCTCGGTGACTTTGTGGCTTAATTCCGGCTGTCGGACCTTCCGACTTTTGACGTATCTAC
>JBJEVW010000149.1:0-3345 GCA_051884735.1 Kiritimatiellia bacterium
TTTATAGGGGGTAAACTACTACTAAAACCAAGTTTACTTCTGGAAGCCACACAACGCGCAGAGTGTTGAGTATACGGCGAATGCTCTCAACCAATATACGTCGGTTGATACGTTCACACCGGAATACGACGTCGACGGCAATTAGACATTGGTGAAGACTTCCACGGGAACCTTGCGGGTCACCTACAACGGCGAGAATCGCCCGGTCCGTTGGGAAAACGGCGATACGGTCATCACAATGTCCTACGAGCGCATGGGCCGCCGCGTGACAAAGAATGACAAACGCTTTGTCTACGACGGTTACCTGCAGATTGCGGACAACGCCAACAGTTGATTTGATTCTTGGAAATACGTCTATTACGGATGGACACAATTCACCTCCAACAAAGAAACGCTAATGCTTGTCGCTTCGGCTCTCAAAATCGGGGGAGGCGGCATTTATACCGATACGGGGACTCCCGTTCTGGAGCCGTCAACGGGCATCCTTTCTTTTTTGGTTGTTCTTCTGCCGATTCCTCATCGTGAACACGGGGAGCGGCGGGGCGAGAGGCCTGACAGCATGAAAGCTATTGTCCCCACGGCAATGCGATCATCGTGTGAAGGCAGGCGGAAAGAGCGATGAAGCGGCATGGCGGTAGGGGAGGGGGAATGGCGGAGGAAAAATCAGCGAGAATCCGATTTCTTTTTGTATTCGCGCATTGTCATCCCTGTGGTGCGTTTGAACAGGCGTTTGAGAAACACGTCATTTGTCCATCCGCATTGTTGGGCGATGAGGAAAATCGGGTAGTTCGGCTTTCTCAGCAAGGTAAAAGCGTGTTCTAGCCGATAGCGGTTGATTTCGCTGAGAATGGAGGTTCCCGTGCTCTTCCGGAAAAGTCGTTCGGCGGCGCGGCGGGGAAGTTTCATGTCCGCAATGATATCGGCGGCCGTGAGTCCGAGGCAGGCTTCCCGGCGGATCCGTTCCAAAGCTCGCTCAATGATGGGGCTACCGTGCTGCAGGCGGCGGGTGGATTGGCGACGGACGAGGCGTTGAGGGCCGAAGAAAAAATTGTGCTGGGGGATGTCCGGTTTGGAGAGAAGTCCAGCCAGTGCATCGGCTGCGAGACGTCCGGATTCCCGAAAGTCGATTTCTATGCTGGAGAGGGATGTAACGGCATTTTCGCAGAGGATTTCCTGATTGTCGACGCCGACGATGGCAACATCGGATGGAATGCCGAGACCGACCTGCCGACAAATGTCTGCTATTTGGCAGGCAATATTGTCGTTGGCAGCGAAAATACCGCATGGTTTCGGGAGCTTTTCCAGCCAGGAAGACAATTGTTCGACGAGGAGGATTTTGTCTCTCAAAGGGCATTGTTCGGCGAACGAGAAGACAGGGAGTTTCTGTTCCTGCATGAGGTGTTCGAATGCCATGCGCCGGCCCTCGCTCCAGGCTGTCCGTTTGTTCCATCCGACATAGGCATAAGAGGCACAGTGAAGGGCGGTCAATTCCTGGGCTGCGAGCCGTGCAAGCGGTTCGGGGGCGCTACAGACGCAAGGGCACCCGGAAGCGAGCGTTTTTTCGTCGGGGTCGAGATAGACGGTCGGTATTGCGTGGAAACGATTGGAATCTATCGGTTCCGTGAGAGCTGCGCAGATGACGATACAACCATCTGGATGCCAGGTTTTGAGGTAGTCATCGATTGATCGCAGGGAGTTTTCGTATTCGATTTCGATGATATGCCAGCCATAGAGATGCGCCCGTTCGTAAACGCCTTCCAGCTTGTCGTGATGAGTTCCGGTATGGACATCGGTAAAGAAGAGGATGGTCTTCATGTCGGGTATTGAAACATATCCACTCTGGCAAGTCCAGAAGAATTTGTCGCAAAAGGCAAGGAATTTCTGTCGCAATAAGCATTCGCAATGACGGCTATTCATGATAAAAAAATATTGTGTGGTTAAATTTGCAGCTGAAATCGTGTACAACTAAACAATAGAAAACCAACGAATGAGAGTTTGTGTGATGCTTATCGCCGTTTTGGCGGCGTTATCGGCCAGGGCCGAAGTTGAACTGCAGTTGTCGCAGAACGGGTTGGTGGCGAAATGCACGGCACCGGGCGCGACGGTGAATGTCGGTTGGCCGCGGATGACAGGGAAGGGCGAATCGCGGCCGAAGGTTACGCGGCTTTCCGATCGGGAGGCGGAGCTCGTGTATCCAAGTGGCGCGAAGTGGGTGTATCGGCTGGATGAGAAGGGGCGGGTGACGCTGCATCCGGCGGGAGCACGCGTTGCGGAAGACAAAGGGATTTCGCACCAGTTGGTGTTTTCGACGTCTGTTGCGGACGGCAGTTCGCGGTGGAGTCTCAACGGAGGGGAAGCGAAGCCGTTGCCGAAGGAAAAAGAGGCCGATCCGTTTCTCTTCAAGAGCGATTTCAAGTCGTTTTCGATCACGGATGCGTCGGGGGCTGGATTTTGTTTCCGTTTGCCGTATGGATGGGCGCAATTTCAAGACAACCGGCACTGGAACAACAACCGCACCTTTTTCTACAAATCGTTTTCGGATTTGCCGAAAGACGGGGATTACGTCTTTGCATTTGAAGATGCGACGGGGGCGGACGTAAAGATTGCCGCGGCGGTTCCGTTGGATCCGTTTGCCTACGTACCCTATCCGGAAGCGAAAGAAGAGCTATGGCCTGGGAAAGGGCCGATCCGCACCTTCGGCTGGCAGGAAGGGATCCGCAAGAATTATGCGGCGCGCCATGCAAAAGATGCCAACGCCGTCTTCTTCATCGGCGATTCGCTAACGGAGAATTGGCGGACGATTGCACAGGACCTTGCCCCGATCAAGGTTGCGAACCGTGGCCTTGGCGGCGACACGTCGCGCGGATGCCTCTTCCGGTTGCCGTTCGAAGTATTGGCTCATCAGCCGGCGGCGGTTGTCATTGCGGCCGGCACAAATGATTTGACGGCGCATGGAGCGCCGGAAGAGTGCCTTTACAACCTCAAGGCGATGGTCGATCTTTGTCGCCGGTACGACCGGCGGATGCCCGTATTTCTGTGCACATTGCCACCGGCCAGCCATCCGAACGCTCCGCTCAAGCCGGGTGCACGCGAGGCCGTCAATGCCGGGATTCGCGCACTTTGCGCCGAGCAGAAATGCATACTCGTGGACCGGGAGGCCTTTGCGGTGGATGCCAAAGGCGAGCAGGATCTTTCGCTCTATTCCAAGGACCGGCTCCATTTTGGTCCAAAAGGCTACGAGAAGTGGACGGCTGCGATGAAAGCGGTTTTGAACGATGCGTCCCTTGCGGAAAAGCTAGGCGATACGCGCTATGCGCCACGAGAAAAGCTCGACTTAACGGAATA
>JBJEVW010000150.1:0-14020 GCA_051884735.1 Kiritimatiellia bacterium
TGATCGCCGCCATTATGGTGGAATCCGGAAAAAGTCTCTCCTTTTCTTTTTGTCTAGCGAAATTGAAAACCTGGGATAATTTATTCCGGATTTTTCCGGGATAAGGGTGCCCCCGACGCAATGCGTGACAGGGATGTCCGCAAAATGCTAGGATGCGAGGAAAGGAAACCGTTTTTATGGAAAAACACAAACGTTATGTTGTTGTCGCCGAATTGGAGTCCATTCAGTTCATCAAGAAAAATGGCGTCAGGCCTTCCACCGAAACACGCCATTTGTTGACCGGCACGGCGGTCTGGCCGCGCACGGGCATTCCGTCCCGTTCCTATTCCGTGGAAATCAAGGCCGGCGAAAGCAAGGACTACGCGCAAGCCGATTGGATCCAGAGTATTCTGTTCAAGGAAACGTTGCAGGCACCCACGGCCTTGAAAGTGCAATTGACGGTTCCACTGGCACCGGAATTTTTCGACTCCTTGAAAACGCAACTCGCAAAAGTCCTGGCAAAAGAAACCGGAAAACTGGTCGAGGATTCGGTTCCCGGCCTGATGGGCGATCTACTCAGCGTCCCGGTCGATTGGCTAGGCGCCTATCTCGCATCGGCCTCCCCCGATATTTTGGGCGAAGGCATTTTGTCGCTGGACGAGAAAACGCTCTCCAATGGCGGCAGTTTTACGATTGAGTTGAAAGCCCCTTCCACCCGCTATCGGGAAGAAAACCGTGCCAAATCGGGACCGGGCGGCGGCAAGGTATCCATCCGCCGCAAAGTCGCAACCGCCGGCGAGACCGTCGCCAAGCTGACCCTCAAATTATACCCCGTCGAATAACCTCCCCCGCCACTTGCACCGCTCTGCCATCCCGCCCCTCGCCGAGCCGCTCAAGTGGTAGCCCGCCACGGAGGACGGCGTGCGCGCCCGGAAGACGGTTCGCGTCACATTCGTCACAATCACGGGACTGCATCCGAACGAAAACACGGAAATATTGCATTCCCCGCATAGAACAGGTTTACCCCTTTTTGTGTGCTAAGAAAAAGAAGAACGGTTTTAGTTCATTTTCCAACCGCTGAAAGAATACTTGCCACAGTAAACCGTTCGCCTCTCCCCCGCGCACCCTCGAAACCCCAAAAATCGCCGGCACCGGCGCAAGCCTGTCAATCTTGTCTAAAACTCTCCTCCCGCTCACGCGCTTTGTGTTCCTATCCATCCCGCCTACGCGTCTTTGTGTTCCTTTGTGGTTAAAATCGCGCACCTGAGTTTATTGCCCGCGGCGGATCGCCACCGCCCGGGCTTTGCGCCCGCGATAAGGATTTGATAGGATATTCCCATGAATTCTTCTACGTGCTTTCATCGTGTTCTGATTACCGGTGCCGCCGGTTTTGTCGGCCATCATCTCGTTAACGAACTTCTTCGTCACGGCTACGAAATCGTCACGATGGACGCCGTTCCGGCCGACTCCCCCGCCGCAGCGGGTCTCCCCGATTACCATTCCGCAGATTTGCGCAATCGGGAGGATATGCGTACTTTGATTCGCGAAGTCCGGCCCGACGCCGTTGTCCACCTCGCGGCCATATCCGCCGTCACCGACGGGATGAAGGATCCGCACATGCTCTACAGCATCAATGTCGGCGGAACTTTCAATTTGGCGGATGCCGTCCGCTTCGAATGCCCCAAGGCCCGATTCCTCTTCATCTCTTCCGCCCAAGTCTACGGAACGGCAACCGAATCCACCGCCGAATTCCCCATCCGCGAGGACGCCCCGCTCCTGCCCATTACCCATTACGCCATCTCCAAAGTCGCTTGCGAACGGTTCCTCCAGGGATACGCCGCAACCTATGGCATGCAAATCATCATCGCACGCCCCGGAAACCATATCGGACCCGGCCAGTCGCCCAAATTCGTGACCACGGCGTTCGCCCGACAGGTGCTCGATGCGAAAAAAGGCCTGATTTCGGAAATGAAAGTCGGCAACCTCGACTCCATCCGCGATTTTTCCGACGTCCGCGATGTCGTTCGCGCATATCGCCTCCTCCTCGAACGGGGGCGGTGCGGCTTTGCCTACAATATCACCACCGACAACCATGTGCGGATCGGGGATTTGCTCGATCGCCTCCAAGACATTGTCGGCACCAAAATCAAGACGGTCGTCGATCCCGCCCTATATCGACCCAAGGACGTCTTTCAAAGCATCGACACGTCTCGCCTCTTCTCCCATACCCGCTGGATGCCCGTTTATTCTCTCAACCAAACCCTGAAGGACATCGTCACCAGCCTCCAAGAGAAAAAGTAGTCTCTTCTTCGTCCACCCCCATCATGCATACGTTCTTTGTCTCCGGTATCGATACCGGAATCGGAAAAACCTACGTAACCGGACTCCTCCTTCGCTATCTTCGAGCGGTCAATCGCCCGGCTATCTCCTTGAAATTCGTCCAAACCGGCAACGATGCCTTTTCCGAAGATATCGAACTGCACCGCAAAATCGCCGGAACGGGACTCCTTCCAGAAGATCTCGACCACACGACCGCTCCGCAGATTTTCCGATTTCCCTCGTCGCCCAAACTGGCCGCCGAACGCGAAAACCGCTCCATCGATCTCCCCGCCATCCTCTCGTCCGCAAAAAAACTCTCCGCCTCCGGACGCATCGTCCTCGTAGAGGGCGCAGGCGGCTTGATGGTTCCTCTCGATGAAGAGCGCTACATCATCGATGTCGTGCGCCAGGCCGGATGGAAACTTTTGCTCGTCACAAGCGGTCGACTCGGATCCTTGAACCATACGCTCCTTTCTTTGGAGGCCGTTTTCTCCCGGGAAATCCCCGTTTCTGCCATTCTCTACGTCAAAGATCCTTCCGCCGATCCGCTCATCGACCGGGATTCCCCACGGGAAATTCTCCGTTTCTGCGCCAGCCGTGGCCACGCCAAAATCCCCGTACTGCCCGTTCCGTGGGTCTCCCTCGACGCACTCCCCTCCCTTCCGGAAATGCCCGATTTTTCCCCGGCCTTTCCTTCCGACCGCTGATCTCAAATGGAATCTTCCGCCACTGACGCCCTCGCTTACGATCGCGCCCATCTTTGGCATCCGTATGCCTCCCCGCTGAATCCTCCCCCCGTTTTCCTCGCGGAACGAGCCCACGATACCCAAATCGTTCTCGCGGACGGGACCGAACTGACCGACGCCGTCTCCTCTTGGTGGTGTGTTGCACACGGACACAACCACCCCCATATCGTCAAGGCCATCCAACGGCAAAGCGAAACCCTCTCGCATGTCATGTTCGGCGGCTTTACCCATCGCCCCGCCGTCGAACTGGCGCAACGAATCGCCGCCATCGCCCCGGAAGGCTTTGATTCCGTTTTCTTCGCCGACTCCGGCTCCATCTCCGTCGAGGTCGCCACCAAAATGGCGGTGCAATACCAATACGCCCTTGGACACACCAACCGTAGCCGCTTGCTTGCCCTTCGCGGCGGCTACCACGGCGATACCGCCGGCGCAATGGCACTGAGCGATCCCGAGGGCATGCACAAGCTCTTTGCCGGCTTGATCCCCCGCCACTTCTTTGCCGATGCGCCAACCCGCTGCCCGCTCCATTCCGAATGGACCGAATCCGCTTTCGATTCCATCCGCTCGACCATTGAGGCGCATCGCGACGAAATCGCCGCCATCATTTGCGAGCCCGTCTTCCAAGCCGCCAATGCCATGTGGTTCTACCATCCGGAATATCTGCGCCGCATGCGCGAACTCTGCGACGAACACGGCATCTTGCTTGTTTTCGATGAAATCGCCGCCGGATTCTACCGGACCGGCCCCCTCTGGGCGCACAGCCGAGCCGGCATCCTGCCCGATATCATCTGCATCGGGAAGGCCCTCACCGGCGGCCATCTCACACTCGCCGCAACCATAACCACGCAACGTATCGCGCAAACCATCTCCAACGGCTTCCCCGGAGCTTTCATGCACGGCCCGACCTACATGGCAAATCCGCTTGCCTGCGCCGCCGGCATCGCTTCGCTCGATCTCTTCCAAGCGTCCGACTACGCCGCTTCCGTCCGCCGGATCGAACAACAGCTCCGCACCGGTCTCGCCCCCCTCCATTCGCTTCCGAATGTCGCCGCCGTCCGGGTGCTGGGCGCCGTCGGCATCATCGAAGTGTCGCGCCCCCCGCGCGCCGAAGACATTCGCTCCGTCATCCTCGACCATGGCGTCTGGCTTCGCCCGTTCGGCAATTTCATCTACACCATGCCGCCTCTCGTGACCCCGCCGGAGACAATCGACAAAATCATCGCCGCCATCGCCGATGCCGCCGCCTTGCCGCCCGGTCCATCCGTCCCCGCCGACGGCTTCCACGAATAAGCCCCGCCCTTTCCCGTTTTCCTTGAATCAAACCAAGCGCTATGGCATACTTGGCAACATTATGAACGATTCTTCCTCCTCCGCCGATATCGACATCGCACACATCGCCGAATTGGCGCATTTCAAACTCACCCCGGACGAACTCGAAAACCTGAAAAAGGACCTCGATTCCACCATCCAATACGTCCAGAAGCTTTTCGAGCTCGACGTCTCGAATGTCGAACCTACCAAATTCGGCCAGCCCGTTTCCAATGTCCTCCGGGAGGACGTCGTGGAACCATCCCTCGATCACGATACCGTCATCGCCAATGCCCCCGATGCAAGCGATCGCGAATTCCGGATGCCGAAAATCGTGGAGTAACGAACCGATGAACATTTCTGCTCTTACCATCGCAGCCGCCCAAGACGCTTTGCGCCGTGGCGAAATCAGCTCCGTCGAACTCACCCAAGGCGTTTTCGATGCCATTCGCGAAAAAGATTCCGCCATCCAAGCCTATCTGACGGTCGACGCCGAAGGCGCGCTCCGCGAAGCCGCCAAGGCCGATGAACGCCGCCACAAGGGCGAAGACTCCGATTTGCTGGGCATCCCGATCGCCATCAAGGACCTGATAAACGTGACGGGTCAGCCTTGCACCTGCGCCTCCAAAATTCTGCAAGGCTACAAGGCCCCGTATGATGCCACCGTCATCGCCAAACTCCGCGCTTCCGGGGCCGTCCCCGCCGGCCGCGTCAATATGGACGAGTTTGCCATGGGTGCCTCCACCGAACACAGCGCCTACCAAATCACCCGAAACCCCAACGCGCTCGATCGCGTGCCCGGCGGCTCTTCCGGCGGTTCCGCCGCCGCCGTCGCCGGCGGCATGGCACTGGGATCTCTCGGTACCGATACCGGCGGCTCCATCCGCCAGCCCGCATCCTTCTGCGGTTGCGTCGGGCTCAAACCTTCCTACGGACGCGTCTCGCGCTTCGGCGTCACCGCTTTCGCCTCTTCGCTCGATCAGGTCGGCCCTATCACCAAAACCGTCGAGGACGCCGCTATCCTCCTCAAGGCTATCGCCGGCGCCGATCCGCACGATCAAACCTGTCTCGACCGCCCCGTGCCCGACTACCGCGCCCCCCTTCGCGACGCTTCGCTCCGCGGCGTGCGGATCGGCGTCCCGAAAGAATACTTTATCGAGGGCACCGATCCCGAAGTCATGGCACTCGTGCGCCAGGCAATCGACAAGGCCGAAAAGGCCGGCGCAGAAATCCACGAAATCTCCCTCCCGCATACCGAATACGCAATTGCCGTCTACTATATCTGCGCAACCGCCGAGGCTTCCGCAAACCTCGCCCGTTTCGATGGCGTCCGCTACGGCTATCGCGAGGTCGGCGCCGATCCTTCCATCCAGTCGCTCTACGATCTCTCCCGCTCCAACGGCTTCGGTCAAGAGGTCAAACGCCGGATCCTGCTCGGCACCTATGTGCTTTCTTCCGGCTACTACGACGCCTACTACAATCGAGCCCTCAAGGTCCGTACCCTCGTCCGGCAAGATTTCCAAAAGGCTTTCAACGAGGTCGATGCCATCTTCTGCCCCGTCTCGCCTACCGCCGCTTTCCCCATCAATTCGACCGTCAACTCCCCCTTGAAGGCATACCTCTGCGACGTCTTCACCGTCCCCGCCAATCTCGCGGGAATCTGCGGCATCTCGATCCCTTGCGGAAAAACCGCCGCCGATCATTTGCCCGTCGGTCTTCAAATCCTCGCACCCGCTTTCGCCGAGCAAAGCCTGCTCTGCACCGCCGCCGCCTGTGAACGGGAGCTCGCCTAACCATGAAGAAATACCTCGTCTCCATCGGACTCGAAACGCACGTCCAACTGAAAACGAACACGAAAATGTTCTGCGGATGCCGGCTCTCGACCGAGGATCCTCCCAATACGAACGTCTGCCCCGTTTGCCTCGGCTTGCCCGGCGCTTTGCCGCGGGCCAATGCGACGGCCGTCCGCTACACCGTCCTCTCGGGCCTCATGCTGGGCTGCAAAATCGCACGCTATGCCGAATTCGACCGGAAGAACTACTTCTATCCGGATATGTCCAAAAACTACCAGATTTCCCAAAACGGCCATCCCCTCTGCCTCGGCGGCGGTCTTGATATCCACGAGGACGGACGCGAGGACGCGCCTCTTCGCCATATCCGGATCAACCATATCCACCTCGAGGAGGATGCCGCCAAGATCAATCACTACGCACGGCATTCCGGCGTCGATTACAACCGCTGCGGAACGCCGCTCATGGAAATCGTCTCCGAACCCGATCTGGCTTCGCCCGACGAGGCCATGGCCTACTTGCAGCAGCTTCGCCAAATCTTGATCTACACCGGCGTCTCCGATTGCAACCTCGAAGACGGCAATATGCGCTCCGATGTCAATATCTCCTTGCGCCCCGTCGGTCAGGAAAAACTCGGCACGAAGGTGGAAATCAAAAACATGAATACCTTCAAAGGCATTCATGCCGCACTGCTCTACGAAATCGCCCGCCAAACCGAAATTCTCGATCAGGGCGGTACCATCATTCAGGAAACCCGCCGCTGGGATGGCGATTTGGGCGAAACGTTCTCCATGCGGAGCAAGGAGAACGCCCACGATTACCGCTACTTCCCCGAACCCGATCTGCTTCCCATCCAACTCTCCGCCGAACAGGTCGAGGAATGGCGCAAGAGCCTCCCGGAATTGCCGGAACGCAAACGGGCCCGCTTCCAGGAACAGTACGGACTCCCCGCCTACGATGCCGGCGTGCTCTCCGCCCAACTCCCCCTCGCCAACTACTTCGAGGCTGTCATCGCCGCCGGCGCTCCGGCAAAAAGCGCCGCCAACTGGATCATGGGCGATTTTCTCCGCCTCCTCGGCGCCGCCGGTATCGAGGTGCCGCAATGCCGCGTAACGCCAGAGGCTTTTGCCGATCTGCTCAAACTCGTCGAAAAGCGCAGCATCAATATGCCGACCGCCAAGGCGTTGCTCGAGGAAATCTTCCCCACCGGAGGCAATCCTTCCGAGCTCGTCCGGGAACGCGGCTTGGCACAAGTCTCCGATTCCGGCGCCATCGAAGAATTCGCCCGCCAGGCTATCGAGGCAAACCCCAAACCGGTCGCCGAATACAAGGGCGGTAAGGCCGCGAGCCTCCAATTCCTCGTCGGTCAGGTCATGAAACTCTCCCGCGGAAAGGCCAATCCGAAACTCGCCGGCGAAATCCTCGCAAAACTCTTGCAAAACTAGCCTTCCGGAGTTCTTCCCCCCCCCCCGCTTTCCATGAAAATCGGTAATCAAATTCGCATCAAAACGCCCGACCAACTGGCCGGATGCCGCGCCGCCGGCTTGAAGGCCGCCGAGGTGCTTTCCATCCTGTGCGAATCCGCACATGCCGGAATGTCGACCAAAGAGCTTGACAATCTCGCGCTCCAGACCATGCACGCGCTTGGATGCGAAAGCGCCGATTTCGGATACTACGGCTACCCGGCTCAAACGTGCATCTCCGTCAACGACGCCGTCATCCATGGCGTCCCGTCCGAAACAATTGTCTTGAAAAACGGCGATGTCCTCTCCATCGATATCACCATCTCCTTCAACGGCTTTGTCGGCGATAACGCAAAGACCATCATCGTCGGCGGAAACGAATTCGCAACGCCGGAAAACCGCTTGCTCGTCCAAACCGCCGAAAAGGCCCTCGATGCCGGAATCGCCGCCGCTCGCGCCGGAAACCGCGTCGGCGACATCTCCCATGCCGTCGAAGTTGTCGCAAATGCCGCCAAACTCGGAATCGTTCGCGAATACGTCGGCCATGGTTGCGGTATCGAAATGCACGAAGAGCCCGAAATTCCAAATTACGGACTCGCTCATCGCGGTCCCATCCTGCGCAAGGGAATGGTTGTCTGCATCGAACCCATGTTCATGCTCGGCTCACGCCGGATCAAAACCTTGAATGACGGTTGGACCGTTGTGACCGCCGACGGCAAAAACGCCGCCCATACCGAAAAGATGATCGCCATCACCGATGGAGACCCGGAAATTCTCACGCCCTGGAAGTCCGTCTTCCCGTAATCGGATATCGGCAGCCACCGAGAAGCATCTCGCATTCCATTTCGTCCTTCCGCCGTTTCTCCCGCCACAAAAGAAAGAACCCGCCTGCATTGCGCAGACGGGTTCTTTCCATTGGAAGGGGGATCCGTTTTCCTTAGGCTGTCGTGCCGGGCGCGACATTCTGCGCACGCACCTTGATGTGCAATTCGCGCAGTTGCTTCTCGGTGACCGGTGAAGGCGCATTCATCATGAGATCCTGCGCGCGGCCGTTCATCGGGAAGGCAATCACTTCACGAATGTTCTCGGAATCCGTGAGCAGCATCACCATGCGGTCTACGCCGGGAGCAATGCCTGCGTGTGGCGGTGCGCCATACTGGAAGGCATTCGCAAGCGCCGGGAATCGGCGGTAGACTTCCTCGGCCGGATAGCCGCAAATCGAGAAGGCCTTGAGCATGATGTCCGTGCGATGGTTGCGAACCGCACCGGAAGACAGCTCAATGCCATTGCAGACAATGTCATACTGGTAGGCGACAATGTCAAGCGGATCCTTGTTCAAGAGCGCGTCCATGCCTCCCTGGGGCATCGAGAACGGATTGTGCGAGAAGATGATCGCACCCGTCTCCGGATCGGTTTCGAAGAACGGGAAATCGACAATCCAGCAGAACCGGTACTCGTCCTTGTTGATGATCTCCAGCGTTTCGCCCAGCTGCGTGCGGATCTTTCCGGATATGGAATTGCAGGCGTCCGGCTTGTCGCACATGAAAAACAGGACATCGCCATCGACCATGCCGCCGCGGGTCGCCAACGCGCCCAACTCCTCGGGGGTCAGGAATTTCGCAATCGGACCCTTGATCTTTTTCTCGTTGCTGTCGTCCCAGACGAGGTAGCCGAGTCCCTTGGCACCGCATTCCAACGCAAACTTCTCCATCTTGTCGAAAAAGCTGCGCGGACGGTTCTTGATGCCTTTGCAAGGAATGGCACGGACAACCGCGCCCCCGGCAATCGCCTTTGCAAAGGCGCCAAAGCCGGACTTCGCAAAGATGTCCGTCACGTCGAACATCTCAATCGGGTTGCGCAAATCCGGTTTGTCCGAACCGTACTTGAGCATCGCTTCACGATACGGAATGCGCGGAAAGGGCGCGCCAAAAACCTTCTTGCCGGGCTTGGCAAACTTGCGGAAGGTCTCGGGAATCACCTCTTCCATGACGGCAAAGACATCGTCCTGCGTCACATAGGACATTTCGCAGTCGAGCTGATAAAACTCGCCCGGCGAACGGTCCGCACGGGCATCTTCATCGCGGAAACAGGGCGCAATCTGGAAATAGCGGTCGAAACCAGCAACCATGAGCAGCTGCTTGAAAATCTGCGGCGCCTGCGGCAACGCATAGAACTGCCCCGGATGAATGCGGCTCGGAACCAGAAAGTCACGCGCACCCTCCGGAGAGGAAGAGGTCAAAATCGGCGTCTGATACTCGCGGAAACCAAGCGATTCCATCTTGGAACGCAAAAAGGAAATCATCTCGGAACGGAGAACTATGTTGCGATGCAGAGATTCGCGGCGCAAATCAAGATAGCGATACTTGAAACGCAACTCCTCGGGACCGACTTCGCCACTCTCGCCGGCCAGATAAATCGGCGTGAGCTCGCTCTCGCTCTCCACGACAAATTCATCGGCAACCAGCTCGACGGCTCCCGTATCGATTTCATGGTTGATCATCGCAGGTTCGCGCTCGACCACCTTGCCCGTCACCGTAATGACACTTTCCAAATGCAAATTGCTGGCCTGCTCGAAGAAACTGCGGCTAGGATGGACAATCACCTGCGTGCGGCCATAGTGATCGCGCAAATCAATAAAGAGAATGCCACCGTGATCGCGTTTGTGGTAAACCCAACCGGAAAGTCGAACCGTCTGCCCGGCATGGACCGGACGAAGCTCGTTGCATGTATGAGTACGATATGGATGCATAATCAAAACAAAAATATGGAATCGATTGATGGGTGAAAAGGATAGTCTTTTCGCGCTTTTCGTGCAACTCCCGAAAAGCCGCGCCGCCCATCCCCCGTGCCGTGTAATACGCAAAAGGAATCGCGGCATACCGTCCCCTCGCCATCGGCTGTCGGGACTCCCGGCCCCGTGGCGGCTCGTAACCTCCCGTCCCTCTCGAGCGCAGGTGGACGCCACGCCGCACTTCCGGTACAATTCGGGAAATGAACGGAAAAACAAACGTCATCCTCGCCGGACTCTCGCTTCTCGCAACGGTTGTTGGTGCCATCCTCTTGTTCGCATGGCTGCAAACCATGCGTCACCCGAAAATCCCTTCTTGGGAAAGCGTTGTCTGGCTTCGCGGGGAAGCTCCCGCTTACCCCTCTCCGGCTATTCTGGTATTCGGTGCCACTTGGTGCCCCGATTGCGTCCGTATCGTCCCCTCCGTAAACGATCTCTACCGCAAATGGAAGCCACGCGGCGTATCGGTTCTGGCTTTGGCAATCCAGCCAGAGTCCGAAGTCCGGTCATCGCTGGAAAATTCCTCCGCCTGCATAGAATTTCCCCTCGGCATTTCCACCCATGCCCTTCATGCGGCTTGCAACAAAACACATGGCGTAACAACCATTCCCCATGCCTATCTCATTGATGCCAAAGGTCGCATCCAATGGCATGGCGAGCCGGAAAAAGCCGATTCCGCCGCCCAAAAATTCTTTCCAGAAGCATAGCTATGATGGATTCCGAAAAACTCGTCATTCGTCTCGTCGATCTCATCCGGCAAGCCTCCACGACACTGCCGCCCGATGTCCGGAATGCACTCCGGAACGCTGCGGAAAAATGTTCAGCCGACTCTTCTGCACACACCATTCTGAAAACCATCGAGGATAATGCCGCCCTCGCCCAATCTCGCGATGTGCCCGCCTGCCAGGATACGGGAACCCCCGCCTTTTGGTTCGATTTGCCCGACGGTACCCCAACCATTCCCATCCGGGAAGCCGTGCGCGAAGCCATGAGCCGCGCCACGCAAGCCGGCTATTTGCGGCTCAATGTCATCCTGGTGCCCGAGGAACGGCAGGAACCGCACAATTACGCGCCCGGTTCCCCCGTCATTCATTTTCGGTTTTCCTCCCCCGACTCTCAACCGCGGGCGACTCTCCTCCTGAAGGGCGGCGGCAGCGAAAACCAAAGCCGACAATACGCCTTGCCCGATCATGAACTCTCCGCCGGACGCGATCTTGAAGGGGTCCGCAAATGCGTTCTGGATGCCATCTGGAAAGCTCAAGGAAACGGCTGTTCGCCGGGTATCATCGGCGTTTGCGTGGGCGGCGAACGCGCCGGGGCCTATGCTTGCGCAAAGGAACAACTGCTTCGCCCCCTCGATGATCAAAACCCCATCCCCGCCTTGGCCAATCTCGAGGCTCGCCTCCTCGAAGAGGGAAACCGCCTCGGCATCGGCCCCATGGGCCTCGGGGGCTTCCCGACCATCTTGGGCGTCAAAATCGGCTCCCTTCCCCGGCTCCCCGCCTCTTACTTCGTGACCATCGCTTACAACTGCTGGGCTTGCCGACGCGCAACCATCTCCCTCTAACCCCGCTTGTTTTCCCTTCAATCGAACAGTCCAAATCATAAACTGGATAAATCAAAAAAACCGCGCATCCTTCCGGATACGCGGTTTTCTTTATCTACGGATTGTCCGCAATGCCGAAAGGCAATCCCCTTAGGCGCCGAGCGAATAACGGATGAAGCGGCGGATGACAATCGTGTCGCCGACAGCCTTGCCGACCTTGGCAAGAAGTTGCGCAATCGTCAGCTTTTCACCCGGCTCGTTCTTCACGAAAAGCTGGTCGACAAGGCAGTTCTCCGTATAGAACTTCCCGATTTGCCCCATCGCTATCTTCTCGAGAATCGCCGCAGGTTTGGGCTTGCCGCCCTTTTCGGCCTGCTCAAGCTCGAGCTTCTTCTTGT
This sequence comes from Kiritimatiellia bacterium, assembly GCA_051884735.1. GTDB lineage: Bacteria > Verrucomicrobiota > Kiritimatiellia > RFP12 > UBA3636 > JAEDLN01. Next base: position 12,338 of record JBJEVW010000150.1, read on the forward strand.
TGATTTCCATCTCGGACTGAACCACGTCGGCAGGAACCGCCGTGCGATCGAGCCATCGGGGAGAAGAAGCCGTAACCTGAAGGCAGAGATCCTTCGTGAGCTGCTGGAAGTCGGCGTTGTCGAGCGTTTCAGCCTTCTCGACTCCGATTTCGAGAATCACACCGGCCTTGCCGCCCATGTGAATGTAAGAGGCCAATTTGCCCGTTCCCGTGAGCTCGAGCGAGTCCGTGCGACGAATCTCGACCTTTTCGCCAACCTTTGCAACAAGATTCTCGTGATCGGCCTTGGTCGCCTCGACGAGATCTTTCTCGCCGGCGAGAGCCAAATCGACAACCTTCTGGACAAAGGCCTTGAAATCGACAGAGCCGGAAACAAAGTCCGTCTCGCAATTGACTTCAACCAGAACGATTTTCTTGCCGTCTTCGGAAACCTTGGCGACAATCGAACCTTCTTTGGTGGCCTTCTCGGCACGCTTGGCGGAAACCGCTGCGCCATGCTCGCGGAGAAGCTTAATCGCTTCGTCGTAATTGCCGTTGGTCTTCGTGAGAGCCTTCTTGCACTCCATCATGCTCACGCCCGTCATTTGGCGGAGCTTCATCACTTCAGATGCGGTGATAGCCATAAATCAGTTCCTTCTGCTTGATTGGTACATTCAAATTGGATACGCCTGCATTAGGCTTCGGTCTTCGTCTGGGCGGCAGCGGCGGCACGGGCCTTGATCGCAGCGGCGGCGGCTTCGGCCGACTTGCGGCGAATCTCGGTCTGGCGCGTCTTGGCATCCGCCCCCTTGCCTTCGCCTGCGGCACGATCGGTGCGCGGACGGCGCGTAGTGCGGCGCGGACGCTCGGCAGCGGGAACATCGCCCTTCTCGGCGGCAATGGCGGCAGCAGCGGCACGCTTGGCGGCACGATCCTCTTCCTGCTTGCGATGCGCCTCGGCAGCCTTGCGGGCATAGGACTCGGTTCCGTCCTTGAGAACCTTGGCAATCGAATCGGAAATGAGCTTGATGGAACGAATCGAGTCGTCATTGCCCGGAATGGCATACTTCACCAAGTCGGGATCCGCATTCGTGTCGACAATCGCAATGACGGGAATGCCCAAACGATTGGCTTCGGCAACCGCATTCTTCTCGCGGCAAATGTCAACCACAAACAACGCGGCCGGAAGCGTCTCCATCTTCGCGACACCCGTCAGGTTCTGCTGGAGCTTCTCCAACTCGCGGCGAAGCACGGAAGCTTCCTTCTTGTGGGGAGAAAGAACGCCATTGTTGTCGCGCTCGATCTGCTCCAGCTGACGCATGCGGCGAATCGACTTGCGGATCGTCTGCGCATTCGTGAGCGTGCCGCCAAGCCAACGATTGGTCATATAGAAAGAGTCAGACTCCGTCGCGGCGGCCTTGACCACTTCCTGCGCCTGCTTCTTCGTGCCGACAAACAAGACTTTCTTGCCGTTCTCGGCAATCTTTTGGACAAAGGCAAGCGCTTCTTCCAACATGTCGAGCGATTGCGTGATGTCAATGATATGGATGCCGTTGCGCTTGTCGTAGATGTACTTCTTCATCTTGGGATTCCAACGCTTGGTCTGGTGACCAAAGTGGAAACCGGCGTCCATCAGGTCGCGAAGGGTGAGCTGCGAGAGGGATTTTTCCATTGTTATTGCACTTCTTTTTGGGTTGTTGAGTGA
>JBJEVW010000151.1:0-14011 GCA_051884735.1 Kiritimatiellia bacterium
TAGTTTGCAAAAGTAAACGCACCTGATTTGGTGCGTTTACTTTCGCGCACTACGCCGAATTTTTCCGGGGAGCCGCCACGGGCCATCGACCCTCCCGACCGCCACTCCGCACGCAAAACCGCATGAGGGTTAGGGTTGCTCCGCATCGCGCAATGACGCCGCGGACGAGCAGAAGCTCGTCCCTCCCCCACGCGCCCGTACGCGCCCTCTTCTCCGGCTGTCGGGCCTCCCGACCGCCCCGGCGCGCACTTCTCACGCGAATCCCTTGCGGGGAGGAAGAGGATTCGTTATCTTTGCCGCCATGAATACCTCTTGGCACTGGCAACTCGAACACGCCTATCGTTCGCTCGACGCCCTTCGGGAACGATTTCCCGGCATGGAAATCACCGACTCCATGTTGAAAGCGGAAAAACATTTCCCGATGGCCGTCACACCCGTCTATGCCGATCTGATTGAAACACCGGACTTCACCGATCCCATCTTTGCCCAATGCGTTCCCTCCGCCGGCGAATGCATCGCGCCGCCATGGCTCTCGTTCGATCCCCTCGGCGAAAAAGCCTATTCCCCCTTTCCGCGCCTCATTCGCCGCTATCCGGATCGCGCCGTCCTGCTCGTCTCGTCCGCCTGCGCCGTCTATTGCCGCCATTGCACCCGCAAACGCGTTTCCGCGACAACCGACTGCTTTCTGTCCGGCAAAGAGCTGCAGATGGCCTGCGAGTTTCTGCGCGAAAATCCATCCATCGAAGATTTGCTCATTTCCGGCGGCGATCCCCTCTTGATGGAAGACGGCGCCTTGGCAACCATCCTGGAAGAACTCCGCTCCATCCCGTCCCTCCGGGTTTTGCGCATTTGCTCGCGAACCCCCGCCACGCTTCCGCAACGCCTCACACCGGAGCTGGTCGAAATCCTCGCCCCGCGCAGAACGCCCGGTCGCCTGCGTCCCAACGGACCCGTCACCGCCCTCCATACCCATTTCAACCATGTCCGCGAACTGACCGGTTTGGCGCTCGATGGACTCGCCCGCATCATCGACGCCGGCATCCCCGTCAACAACCAAACCGTCCTGCTCCATGGCGTCAACGACACGATGGACGCCATCGAAGCCCTCTGCCGGAAGCTCTATCACAACCGGATTCGCCCCTATTATCTCTTCCAATGCGATCTTGTCCGCGGCATTGAACACCTCCGGACCCCGCTCGCAACCGGACTGGAGATTATGCGCGATCTCCGCGTCCGCCTCAGCGGTCCCGCCATTCCCAACTTCTGTCTCGATCCGCCTGGCCACGGCGGCAAAATCGAACTCTCGCCCCAATCCATCGTCGCCTTCAAGGATCATGCGACCCTCTTGAAAAACGGCGCCGGCGAAACCTTCCTTTACCCGGATCCAATCCCGGCCAAAACACCCGCCGAATAGATCCCGCCCGTGCACACCGAAATGGACGTGTGGCGTTGCGGGAGGGACGAGCTTCTGCTCGTCCGCAGCATAAATAAGCGCGCAACGCATGCGAAGCCAATCCAAAATTCTCGTGCGGCTTTCCGGGTGTAACGGCTCCGCGTTCTCTGCGTTCTCTGCGTGAAACAAAAACTCGCGCACGGACATGGCGACTCGCCACTCGTGACTCTCGATGGCTGGCAAGCTCGTTCCCGCTGTGGTACAATCACGCCGTCTTCCGTCTATTTCTTCCATTCGCCATGGCTTTTCTCAATACCCACTTTTTCGCCGATTCTCTCGGCATGTGCACCCGTTGCAACGTCCTGCTTCCCGACCGTCCCCAGACCGGCCGTCCCATTCCTGCGCTCTATCTGCTTCATGGCCTCTCCGATGACGAAACCATTTGGATGCGGCGCACCTCCCTCGAACTTTTTGCAAACCGCTACTATCTGGCGATTGTCATGCCGTGCGGCGACCGCTCCTTCTACTCGGATCTTCCCAACGGCTCGAACTATTTCCAATACATCGGCGAAGAACTGCCGCGCTTGATGGAAAGCTATTTCCACTTGCGCAACGATCGGGACGGACGCTTTATCGCCGGTCTTTCCATGGGCGGCTTCGGCGCGCTCAAGACCGCATTTGCCCATCCGGAGAAGTATGCCGCCGTTGCCGCCATGTCCGCCGTTTGCGACATCGCATGGGTCAAGAATGCCTGCGGTCCCCTCTATCCGGCCATCTTCGGCGATCAAGATACGGCCAACTCCGTGAACGATCTCTTCGCCCAATCCGCCCGGGTGGCAACGCTCCCCAAAGAACGGCAGCCGCGCATCTTCCAATATTGTGGCGTCGAAGATTTTCTGTGGCAGGACAATTTGCGCCTCCGCGAGCATTTGCGCGGACTCGGTTTCGAGCACCATTGGGAACAAGGTCCCGGCGGACACTGCTGGGAAAACTGGAATACCCAGATCCAGAACATTCTCGCTTGGCTCCCGCTCGATGAAAACAAGGCGCGCACCGGCGCCATCGGAATCTGACGCCCCATGCCCGAAACAACGCCACGATCGCCACAACAACTTCCGTCCGGACAACCAACGGTTGCAGAGCAAGCCACGCCTGCCCCGCCGGCCGCAACGTGCCGCATCCGGCTTGTGCAGGCACTCTTTTTTCTGCTGGCCGCCCTCTCTGGGTTTGTTTTGCGCATGGCGTATCTACCTTTCGAGAAGCAGACAAGCCTCATTTGGCTTGCCCCCATTCCCTTCTTTCTCGCCGTGCGCCTGCTCCCGCCGAAACGCGCCGCGAAATTGGCGTTCATCGGCGCCTTTTGCTTCTTCGCCAGTGCCCTGACCTGGTTTTGGCCCCTCTCCGAAAATGGCGCCCCGGCCATCTTGATCGTCTTGGGCGAAATCGGCTTGAGCGCCTATTGCGCCACATGCGTTTCGCTCTGCGCGGCCGCCCTCTCCCGCTTGCATGCCCCTTGGCGAAAGCTTCGCGAACAGGCACGTGAATGGGACGCCTCCTTTCGCGCATCGATTCCCGATTCGCCCGAAGAGGATGCGGCTCAACAAAACCTCGATGCTATCCGTAAAAAATCGTTGTGGCTGGAAATCGCGTCCCCGATTGCCGCCGGCATTCTCTGGGCCGGCGCCGAATATTTCCGGGCAACCTTCGGCGGCGGATTCGGTTGGTATACGCTCGGCAGCGCACTGATCGATTTTCACGCGCTTGCGCACTGGGCGTCATGGGGCGGCATCTATCTCGTTTCCGCCTTCGTCGCCATCCTCGCCGATGCCCTCGCAGGCGTTTTGGTACGCACCGTCGACACGATTCGCCGAACCCCGGGCACGACCCGCCGCCACCTCGATCTTACCGTCGCGCTTCTCATCCTTTTGCTGGCTTTTTCCTCCGGTTTGTCCCAATGGAAAAAAGTCCGGGGCCATTCTCTCTCTTCGCAAGAAAACGTCTTGCGAATCGCCGCCATCAATCCCGAAATGCCCTGCGTTTTCAATGAAAACCAGACCGAATGGGATGCGGGTGAACAACGCCTCGCAGAACGGATGCGCCTGGCTTCGGCCGCTCCCGTCGATTTGATCATCTGGCCGGAATCCGCTTTCTGGGGCATCCTCCCTTCCCCGGTCGAGGAAAAAGCCCTCGCCGGATTGGCGGCGTCCTACCCTGCCTCGCTGCTGTTCGGCTGCTCCGATACCCTGACCCCCGATGGATCCCGGCAAATGGATCTCAAGGAAGGGAGCCTGCTCTTCCGGAATGCAGCTTGGTGCGTCACCCCGGCCGAACCTTCCGCTCCGGAACCTTCCGAACCCAGTTGGCAGACATACGCCAAACGCCATTTGGTTCCATTCGGCGAATATATCCCGCTCGACAAGACCTTCCCCGTTCTGCAACGGCTCTCCCCGACAAACGGCTCCTGCTATCCGGGCGAAAAACCCGTCCTCTTCGAGATTCCCTTGCAAGGCAATCCGGACGCCATGTCCGTGCGCGTTGCGCCGCTCATCTGCTTCGAGGACACCGTTCCCGATATCGCCCGTACCGCCGCCCGTAGCGCAGATTTTCTCGTCTCGATCAGCAACGATGCCTGGTTTACCGGCTCGTACGAGGCGCTCCAGCATCACACCGAGGCACGTTTCCGGGCCATCGAGACCGGTATTCCGCTCATCCGCGTCTCTAACGCCGGTGTCACGGCCATCGTCTTTCCGACCGGCATTTCCACCGAAAATGCTTCGGGCGGCTTCCTGTCGTACCCGGTTCCGGTACCTCCCATGACCTCAAACCCGTACCGGACGCTCTATGCCATCACGGGAGACTGGATTTTCGGCATTCCCTGCGCCACCGTCCTTTTTGCGGTTCTTCTGTTTCCCCGCCGCAGAAAAACCGTTCCGCAAAACGGCTAGCAATTGCCGCCGCGCGGATGAAAAGCGCGAATCGTCTGCTCGAGCCGCGCCCGGTCCAGGTGCGTATAAATCTGCGTCGTCGAAATGTCGGCATGACCTAACATTTCTTGGATGACGCGGATCGGCGCCTCGTGTTCCAACAGATGCGTGGCAAAGGAATGCCGTAGCCAGTGCGGCGAAACGCCCTCCGGAAGCCCCGCCGCCGCACAATGCCGCTTGACGATCTGCCAGGCCGCCTGGCGCGTCAGCGGCTTCCCGCTCTTTCCCAAAAAGACGCATGCTTCGCGCTCCGTCGGCGAAAAGACCGGACGCGCCTCCGCCAGATAGCGCCGCAGCGCCGTCGCGGCTTTGCTGCCCAGCGGAACAATGCGCGTTTTGTTTCCTTTGCCGCGGACGCGAATCAACGCCTCCTCGAACTGAATCTGGTCTGCCGTCAATCCGGCCAATTCGCTCACGCGCAAGCCGCATCCGTACAGCAATTCGAGAATCGCCCGGTCGCGCAATCCTTCCGCTGTCGTATCCGGCGGTATCTGCACCAGGTGCTCCACTTCGCTCTCCGTGAGAATGTGCGGGAGCTGGCGCGTCCGGTGCGGCAAGGCCAACGCCGCGACCGGATCGTGCCCGATTACCCCTTCTTCCTGCAGATACGCAAAAAAGACGCGCAACGAAACAAGTCGCCTCACGCGGGTCGCCTCGCTCAGCGAAGCCTTTCGCGCCGAATCCAGAAAACGGATGACGTCCGCTTGCGTGACGTTCGCCCAGTCCGGCTCGTCCGACGGCGTTCTCCCGAGAAACGAGAGAAACGCAACCAAATCTCCCCGATAGGCCTCGCGCGTCTTTGGGGAGAGCATGCGCTCAAAGGCCAGAAAACCCAAAAAACGTTCGAGCTTACTTTCCTGTCCCATGTCCGGCTGCCGGAGCGCTCTTCCGTTTTGCAGGGAAATGTTCCGTCCCATACCCGGCCTCCGAAAGCGCATATTCGAGATTCATCGTGCCGACTTTCATGGAATCGTAGCGAATCCGCACGGTACCGGCGACCGGATCGGCATGGAGAACCTTGAGGCAGAGATTGGTGTCGCCCGCTTTGTTCGTCAAGGGCCCGTCCGGCAGAAGACGCAGCACCTGCTCGATTTTGGCGCCATCCTCTGCCGAGCGAAGCCCTGCCACCGGAAGCGTCACTTCCCGGACGTCCCGGACCCTGCATCCCGCTCCGAACACGGAAACGAGAAGCCCAATCAGCGGGAAAAAAAGGCGAATGGAAGGTTTCATGGCTGGCATCGTGGCGGAATCGTGCCGCTGTTACGCTTTCGGGGCGACAGAGGCCACCGTTTCGACAATTTTCTTCTCCAAATCGGCGAAGGCGTCGGACTTCCATGCCGTGCCGTTCCAGTCGCGCATCGTCTGCGTGAGCCGATGGAAATACGCACGGGCCGCATCACGGTCCTCGAAGGTCATCGGCGCATCGAGAATCCGGCAGAGAAGGCCGAACACATGACGCTGACGCTCATCCGACGTGGCGGCATCGACCGCATCAAACGAGTTCTGCTGCAGGTACACCATGTCAATCAGCTCGCTCTTCAGGTAGATGATGAAATCCGGAAGAGAGGTTCCTTCCTCGCCGACGACTTTCATCATCTGGTTGATGTCATTGCCTTGGCGCAAAACGCCACGCGCTTTTGCAACCAGCTTTTCGTCGCATACCGAACGGTATTTCGACCACGAATCGAGCGGATCGATGGCGGGATAGCGGCGCGCATCCGAACGGGCACGGGAAAGCCCGTGGAAGGCGCCGACGACTTTGATGGTCGCCTGCGTGACCGGCTCGTCGAAGTTGCCGCCGGCCGGCGAAACGGCTCCGCCAATCGTCACCGAACCGATCGTGCCGTCGTTCAGACGGACACGCCCCGCACGTTCGTAGAACGAAGCCACAACCGTTTCCAGATACGCCGGGAAGGCTTCTTCGCCGGGAATTTCCTCCAGTCGGCCGCTCTGCTCGCGGAGCGCCTGCGCCCAACGCGAAGTAGAGTCCGCCAACAGCAAAACGTCCAACCCCATCTGACGGTAGTACGCCGCAAGCGTCGCCGCCGTATAAACGGAGGCTTCACGCGCCGCAACCGGCATCGAGGAGGTGTTGCAAATGATGATCGTGCGGTCCATCAACGTGCGCCCCGTGCGCGGATCCTCCAGCTCGGGGAATTCGCGGAGCATTTCCACAACTTCGCCGGCCCGCTCGCCGCAAGCCGCATAAATCACAATGTCGACCTGCGCAAAACGCGATGTCGTCTGCTGCAAAACCGTCTTTCCGGCGCCAAACGGGCCGGGAATGCAGTACGTGCCACCCAAACCGACCGGGAAGAAGGTGTCAATCGAACGAATCTGCGTCACCATCGTCTTTTCCGGGCGGAGACGCTCGGCAAAGCAGGTAATCGGCACCTTGACCGGCCAGCGCTGCAGCATCTTGACCGTTGCTTCCTTGCCTGCATCGTTGACAAGCTCCGCAACAGGCTCTTCAATCGTGTAATCGCCGGCGGCGACAACCGACTTCACCTTCCAGAGCCCTTGAAGACCGAACGGAGCCATGATGCGGTGCTGGAACATTCCCTCCGGAACCGTGCCGATCGTATCGCCGGCCCGCACCGTGTCCCCGACTTTCGCGACGGGCGTGAAGGCCCATTTCTTGTCGCGGGGAAGCGCTTCGATATACTTGCCGCGCTGCAAGAAGAAGCCGAAGTTTTCCGCCAGTTTCGGAAGCGGATTCTGCAATCCGTCGAAAACTTGCGTCAACAGCCCCGGCCCCAACTCGATCGAGAGGAGCTGACCCGTGAACTCGACTTCGTCGCCGGCGGCCAATCCGGACGTGTCCTCGAATACCTGCATGTCGCAAACACGATTGCGGATACGCACGATTTCGCACATCAGACGCGTCTCCCCCAAAACGGCATAACCGATTTCGTTGAGGGCTACCGCATCTTCAAACGCAACCGAAATCAGGTTGCCGTTGATGCCGGTGATTTTTCCTTTGCTGCTCATGGATTCAAACCTTTCAAATTGACAAAATCGGACTAGACGTCCTTCCCGAGTGAAACGGTTTCGGCAAATGCGCACAACCGCGCATCGCCCTTTCCGGCATCGACCGCCGCCAACCGGGTAGCTAGCTGCAACCGAAGCCCGTAGGCGAAAATCGCTTCCGCGGAAAACGGATCGCGCCCGGCAAGCTCTTCCGCCCAATCCCAACGAATCCGCGCCAAGGCACGTTCCCGTTTCAAGGGATTCGCTTCCTGAAAAGCCGCCGTTACCGCCGTTTCTAGCGCAACGCTCCACCCCTCGTGCGGATGCAACCACTTCGAAGCGTCTCCCGAGGAAACGCCCCCGCGATCGCCGCCTTGCCGGGCCGCCAGACGCGCCGCCCGCTGACGCGCTACCGCATTGCGGAACTGCGTATCAATGGCACGCCAGGCGCGAACATACGAATGGCGATTCTCCCCGCCATCCAACAACGCCGCCAACGCGGCATTGTCCGAAGCCGAAAGATGCTCCGCACAGGACGCCCGGAAATCGGCCATGCCCATCGCCGGCGCTTCGCCAAACCGCTGGAGTGGAAGTGTTGCCGCAAAATAGGGGTATGACATCGCCCCCTCCTTATTTGCCGCTCTCGCTCAAGAGCTTTGCCAACGAGGGACGTAGCGTTGCAGTCATGGCTTCCAAAACGGATTGCGCCGTGAAACTGTGCTCAATGCGGCCATCCTCCATCCGGACGCTGATGCCCGCGCCGATATCCCGGTCCGCGACAATCTTCAAGCCACTTTGCACGGCCGTCGCCAGTTTCGCACGGGCAAATGCCGCCAATGCCTCCGCATCCGCAGGCGCAACATGGACTTCCGCACCGGAAACAGCGCCCAGTTGCTCCACAACCTTCAACAGGTAGGCCTGCAGAAAATCGCCTTTGAGCGTCTTGCCGACTTCATCCAGCAAAACCCTCGACAATGTATCCGAAACCGCCTGCCGGACGCCGAGAACAATGTCGCGGGCCGCCTGCCGGATGGATTGCTCCGAACGGGAAAGCAAGACCGCCGCATCCGATTCCGCCTTGCGGTTCATGTCCGCAACCTTGCGCTCCGCATCCGAAAGCAACGCTTCGGCCTTCTTCTTCGCTTCCGAAATCAATTCCGCGGACTTCGCATTCGCTTTTTCAATGCCTTCCCGCTGAATCTTCTCCAGCAACGATTGCAATTCTTCTGCCATACATTCATCTCCTTGCCTTCGTTCAACAAGACGAAAGGCTCGTAACGTTTAGACGCCCGAATTCTTGCATATACGGGGAATTTCGTCAAGTAGTCAAGGTGCGTTAATTAATTCCCGCTTTTCGCCGGAAACGACAACGAAAAACCTCGGACATTTACTCCTTCGGCGCATGGGACCGGGCGACCGGAATTGCTTCTTTCTCCTGCGCCGCATCCCGGAAATACAGCCGGAGCGTCGTCCGCTGCTGCCCAAATGAGGGGAGCTCTGCGACAGGCTTCCCGAACCGTTTTTCCAATGCCGCCAACAGCGCTTGGCGCGTTTCCCCGGGAACCGGATCGGTCGCCGGACAGGCAATGGCAAAGGTATACCCGCTTACGGCCGCAATCGCCGCCGGCGTTGTTTCCAATGCCTGGACAATCGTTGCCGGGGTGTGGCAATGGTGCTTGCGCGCCTGCTCTTCGGATAGCCCGGGGAAAAGCGAAAAAGGCCCCATCTCCAAGCCCGGCACGACGGGACTCCCCGCCTCGACGGCCAAATACGCATCCTGCGTGAACAGCGGCGCCCCTTCTGGATTCCTTGCCCGGATCCATGCCCCCGCTTCGCGCAAGCGGAAAACCTGCGGGACCGCATCCGTCGTGAACCAAAACAGCTGCTGCTGCCCTCCCACCCATTTCATGCAAAGCGGCGACGCCAAGCAGAAACAGCCAACCGCCACAAGCAGCGGCAACGCAAGCCGCGTCCGCGTCTCCTGCAACCGGAGGCAGAGGCACGATCCAAAAAACAGCGCACCAATCGGCAAAACGGGCGTGTTGTAGTCATTGTACGGAAACGGCACCAGCAAATGTACGGCCGTCATCGCCACAAACGCAACGCCGGCTCCGCGCACCACCGGCGGTAACGCACGCCACCGCAGCCCTCCCGGCATGGCCGGTATCAGACAGGCCGCCAGAACGAGCGGATAGGCCCCTTGCAAACAGAGCGATACAAATCCAGCACGCAACAGGAGCCATCCCATGGCACCCGAACCGCTCCGGGCCGTGTGGTAGAGCTGCGAAAAGAAAAACCGCTCCCCTTCCGTCAAGAGAATCGTTCCGTACACGGGTACCAGAAACAGCAGACAGCCAAGCGCCATCCAAAACGACGGGAACTGCCGCAACCGCCTCGTTTTGCGCGCCGAAATGTCGTCCGCCGCCAATACCGCCCAAAACGCCGCGGCAACTACGCAAAGCGAAATGCGCGTCCCCGCCGCCGCCGCAAAACAAATACCCGCCAATACCCCTTTGTACCATGCCAGTTTGCGTGACGCCAGCAGACGGAACCCCAAACTCAGCAACAGGGCCGAAAGCGCGTATGTCTTTGGAATCGCCGTAAACGAATTGAAGTCCGGCAAAAAGGCCGTCAACGAAAAGACCGCGAAAAAGGCGGGCAAACCCCTCTCGCCATTTTCCTCCGAGACCGCCACCCGCGCCGCATCGGCCACCAAAATGGCCGCCAGAAAACCGAAGAGCGCCGAGAGAAAACGCCCGCCTAAAACGCCCAAACCGCCCCACACCGGATACAGACACGCATACACAAATGGAAAAACCGGTCCTTGCGTAAAAAGAAAATCGCGATATGGAACTTGCCCGCGAAGCGCCATATTCTGCGCGGCCAGCAAATACCAGCCTTCATCCTGGTTGAGCGGCGCAAACACGGCGTTGACAAGCCAATATGCCAAACCGCCACACAACGCCGCGCAAATCCAAAACCGCCAGCTGGAGAAAATCGTTCCGCCTGTTCGCATGATAAACGTGAAGAGAGAAAAGGGTTCGCCGATTGCACCCGAAAGGGTAGCAGAGTTCCGGCGTATTGGCTAGATGAAAAACCTCTCCCGGACGCTTCCGGCGCGGGAGAGGAAAAGACGGTCCGGATTCGCCGCCTGAACGGCTAATCCAAAAAGCGAAACAGCGGCTTCAGTTCTTGAATATTGTGGCGCTGGACAAACGACTTGAATTCCGCTCCCGTTCCGGCCGTGTAAATCAGAAGCGCACGGGAATACTTTTCCGCCTGCGAATGCTGGCTCTCGGGAACATGCCGCATGACAGACCATTTTTCGGCGGCGGACATCCGCGAAAGCGAAAGCGTGCTCGTGACCGTCTGCCCGTCCCTTTTTCGCTGGTACGTCAAGACCGTCCGGGCGTAACTCAGCGGACGGATGCGGAGCGTATGCCCTTCGCACGTGACTTCCTGGTCGATCGGTGTGGCCGTAAGGGAGAGCCCGACCAAATCCTCCCAGCTGACGGCTTCGCGGAACGGCTTGTAGCAACGCTTGTAGAGATCCACATGCGCCGGATCGTTCTGGGCGGCTTGGCGGAACAAGGTTTGCGCCTTGACTTTCGCGTCTTGCAACGAGCCGGTGCGAAGCGCGTGCGCAAGCTGTCCGTAGAGATCAAGCAGGATTTCCTTCTCGTTTGCCGATGATTGGCCGGATGACGAGCCTTGCGAAGACAAATCGACCTGCGCTTCCGTGGAATTGCCGGATGAATAGCCGGATTCGCCGGAAGTCGATGTCTCGGCGGGTGTGTAAGATGAGGAAGAGGCGTAGGAAGAGGTATCGCCACCATAAACGGAAGTGTCCGCGCTCTGCGTTGCGCCGATTGATGCCGCCTCGTCTTGCGAAGGAACTGGCTCCATGTCTTCTACGCGGACAACCGAGGACTGCTCCTCTTCCCCATCGGACAACGACATCGAATGGTCGCCGTTCGAGAGCATTTCAAGATTGCCGGCTATCGGTTCCTGCGGCGAAACCAGGCGCTTGAGCTGCCAGCGGGCGACAATCGCCAAAACAAGGATGGACAATAGCGTGACCCCCGCCCGAAGGAAGAACGGAATCGTCGGGCGAGCCGCCTTCTGTTCGTTCAAGACCGAGAGATTGCTGTAGGCGGACGATCCTCTGCCCGTCAGATTGGAATTCTTTTCCGGTGCTGTCCTCACCACCGTCGTTTTCGGCTTTTCTCTGGCGGGCGCGGCAGCGACGGCAGCGGTAGCTTTTCCGCTGGAAATCTTGCGCGTCCCGGTCTTTCCGAAAGCGGCGGAATCGCCCCTCGGAACCGGTGACTGGACACCGCCTGCAGAGGCAACCAAAGAAACCCCGTCCGCCTTTCTCGGAGAGGCGACCGTACTGTGGTGCGCAATCCACGTCTTGCCGTCCGGCATGTACGGCAGACGCCCGCTCCGGATGCGTTCAATGTCCTCGATGACGTCTTGCCAGTAGTTGTACCGATTGCGAAGACGCTTCGCCATCATCTTCTGGATCATCATCGAATAACTCAGCGGAATGGCAGGATTGACATCGGAGGGCGATGGGATGGTGCAATTGTCGTCTTGCTGGTACGCCAACACGCGAACCGGATCCTTTTCGTCCTTGAAGGGCGTCTTGCCGGTCACCATTTCGTAGAACAACGCGCCGAGCGCATACATATCCGTGTGGAAATCGATCGAGGGCGAGCCTTCGATTTGCTCCGGCGACATGTAATTCGGAGTGCCGACAAGCATGTCATCGTCGTGCTCGTACGGATTTGCACCGGGCCGGATAAACGTTCCGGTCACAAAACGGAAGATTTTCGCGTTGCCGCTCTCCGTCACGTAAATGCACTGCGGCTTGAGATTGCGGTGAATAAAGCCGGAATGCTTCCACGCCGCATCCAGCCCTTCCGCAATCGTGCGGACGATGAGCGCCGCACGGTCGGGCTCAAGCGGCCCCGCCGCCAGAAGATCGGAGAGCAACATGCCGTCCAGCCGCTCCAGAATCACATACGGTGGATTCGCTTCCGGGGCCGAAATGTCGATGATCTGGATAAAACTGCTGTGGTGCAGACGCGCAACAAACCGGACGAGATCCTGAAACCAGGAAACCTTGACCTCTACGCCGACATGCTCCTCGCGCAGATTCAACAGGTAGACGTCACGGTCAAGTGAAAGCTGATGGACTTCCCAAAGCTGGACTAGAGAAGACTCGAAAACCATTTTTTGAATATCGTAGCCTGATATTCTCAACTGGTTGTTCCCGGCTAATTCGCTATTCGTCATGCAACGTCCTATGGCGTCAAAACAAAATCGATGAAACAAAAACCGCCTTCTCCGCAAATGGATGCCGTCCGGCGCGGTTGCCGTTTCCGGAGAAACTATTCCTCGCAGGAATCGACAACGTCAAAAGCGTAGATGGTCGTGGAACGGTAGACCTGGCCCGGATCCAGACGGATGCTGGGGAAGCCCGCCTGATTCGGAGAGTCCGGTGCATGCTGCGTCTCGAAACAGACACCCGAATGCGGATCGAACCCATACCCGAACTTGCCTTTCGTTTCCGGCGAGAGGAAATTCGCCGTGTAGACCTGCACGCAGGGTTCCGTCGTCCAGACTTCCATCTGCCGTCCGCTCTCGGGATGCTCCAAAACAGCCGCTTGAATCAATCCGGGCGCTATGCGATCCAATACGAAATTGTGATCGTAGCCGCCTCCGACGGCCTTCAAATAGGCGTCTTTCTTCGCGCCATGGAGACGCTCGCAGAAGGAAACAGGCTCCCGCAAATCAAGCGAGGTCCCGTCAACCGGAAGGATTTTCCCGCTCGGAAGATTGCCCTTCAAGTGCTCCGTAAACCGCGAGGCGTTGACCTGCACGTAGTGGCCGCACAAATCCTTGTCCTTGCCGCCCGAAAGGTTGAAGTAGGCGTGTTGGGTCAAATTGACGACGGTCGGTTTGTCCGTAACGGCCAGATAATCAATCCGCCACGCGCAATCTTCCATCAATGTATAGACGACACGGACAAACAGATTGCCCGGATAGCCTTCATCGCCATCCGGCGACAGCAAGGTCAATTCAATGGATGGCCCTTCGGCTCCGTCAAAGGTCCGTACATCCCAAATCTTTTGGTCAAACCCGATTTCGCCGCCGTGCAAGGCGCAATCCTTCGAATTGTTGGCTAGCGGATAGAAGGTACCGTCCAGCATGAACCCGCCTTTCGAAATGCGGTTTCCGACACGCCCGATCAAGGCGTTCATATATCCGTTGTCATGATGCTGAGCCGCTTTCGGATAGCCGAGAACGACATCGCCAAGCTTGCCGTCTCGGTCCGGAACCATAAGCGATTGGACAATTCCGCCAAGCGAACTGACGGTGATGGACATTCCTGCCTTGTTGCGGATTGTGTAGGACTTCGGTTGCATGACGGATGCCTTCTGGTGAAAAATCAAATGCAGACAATTGAAAACAAGCGAGTCTACGGGGTTTTCCCGGTCCGTTGAAGTTGGAAAAATTTCATCGAGACGCGACTCCGCGAAAAACAAAACGCGATAAATTGTATGTTCTTCCCCTCTGAAAAGCAAGCGCATTTCACCCAGCGGGTGTGACCAAACTTTGTCATGGCTTTCTTTGAGACTGGTAAGACTAAATGGAT
>JBJEVW010000152.1:0-13875 GCA_051884735.1 Kiritimatiellia bacterium
GTCGAAGCGACATATCACCCGAAGACCAATTTCGACCGAGTCTACGGCACCTTCTTGTGGGCGACCAACGTGGCCAACGCCACCTTGGAGGTCGCCGGTTGGCTGGATACGACATTCTTTGGCAATTTCAGCGAAAGCGCCAATCTATTCCGCGGTTATGCCGGCCGCGGCAATACCCATGGATACGGTTCCACGGACACAAACCCCGGCAATGTGCTCGGATATAAAAATGTCGTGTTGAGGGGTGGGCTTTTGGCCTTGAAGGCGGAGAGCAATGCAAACTGGGTTGACAAATTGGTCGTCAACCGCCCGGCGGAAATGACAATCGATCAGGGGGTCAGCGTCATCTATTTCTATCATCAGACGAGTGTCAACAATCCGACGAATACGTTGACTGTTCCGAAGTTGACGCAGAACAACGGCGCGGTCCTCTATCTGAACGAAGAAAACTCCAAATCGTACGGCATGACGCCGGAAGAGGTCCGCCAGCATATCCGGTTCGAAAACTTCTCTGAGCACGCGATTGGGGAGCCCGGCGATCCGGCATCGGCAGACAGCGGCGAAGTCTTTCCCGTCATTCCGTGGCTACTCACCAAAGGCAACTGGTGCACCGCCCCGTCGGGTTTCGATAAGAATGGCCAAAGCACCTGGTTCGTTTCGGTGAACGGCGAGAATGAAATCATTTCGCCGTACCGCACCCAAACCGCGCTTGCCGATGCCATGCCCGGACAGAATGTCTCTTGCTGGAGCAAAACATTTACCCTAAGCGAAGACAAGACGATCAATTCGCTCTACAAAGGAACGACAAGCAGTCCGTCAGGAGGATTCTGCGACATGGGTGAAGGCCGCACCTTGACGGTGACATCGGGTGGTGTGATTCTTTCGAGATATGGCTCGATCGGCTCGGAGTCTTCCAGCGGCACGACGTCCGGCTGTTTGAACTTCCCGAACCGTGCGTATATCACGATGGTCTACACCGAAAACGGCGATCCGGCGCGCGGCGTATGGGCGCCGATGATTTCGCCGAACGGCTGTTCGCTGAGCAACCTCACGGACAAGGACGTCTACATTGGCGGCGACCAGACGGGCATTGACGGAGATCTTACGGTCAACCGCGGTTCGCTGGTGCTCGGCACCGCCGCAACACCGGCGCGGTTGGATTGCAATGTGAATCTCGTCGGCAAGAAGACGAAGCTGACGGTTGTCAGCGAAGAAAACTTCAGCCCGCGTGACACCATGCTGAACTTTGTCGATATCATGGGCGAGAACGCCACGGTGCAGTTGGATTCCGATGCCATGGTCAATCAGCTCCAGATTAATGGCGAGCCATTGCCGAGAGGTCAATACAGCGCGGAGGATCTTCCGGAGCGCTTGACCGGCGACGGGATTTTGACCGTTCGCATGGATGGCGAGCAGAGCTTTGTGCTGATTCTCAAGTAACGCCGCGTTGCGAAGAAGGAATCCACTGTCATCCCCATCGATGGGATGGCAGTGGATTTTGCATTTGCGCGGATGGATCTGGCGAGACATTTTTGAGGGGGAAAGGAGGCGTGTGGCGTGCGGCCAGTAGGGGCGCAGGGCCTGCGCCCGGCAAAACCCGAGGGGTGGCGAGGAGCGCGAGGGCGGGAGGCCCGGCGGCCGGTGGCGTGTGGGAGGCGCCATTGTTGTGAATAGGGGATAAAAAAAGCGATTCCTTCGGGGGAAGGAATCGCAGAAACCTAGATGACTCTACAGGAAAATCAGGCTTTGATTTCGTGGCACCAGCCGTGGTTGTCCGGGAGCAAGCCGTATTGGATGCCTTGCACCTTTTCGTAGAGATCGGTGACGACGGGTCCGACGGCGTCGGGGTCGGAGATGCGGATAACGTCATCGTTGCGGACGATTTCGTAGACGGGGGTCACGACGACGGCGGTACCGCAAGCTGCGATTTCGGTGAAGTCCTTGAGTTCGGTATAGGGAACGGGGCGGACTTGGACGGGGCGGCCTTCATCGCGGCAGATTTGCTGGAGGGTGAGGTTTGTGACGGAGGGGAGGACCGAATGGGAGTCGGTGGTCACATAGGTACCGTCCTTGAGGATGCCGAGGAAGTTGGAGGTCGCGAATTCTTCCACGAGGGTATGCGTTTTGGCGTCGAGGTAGAGTTCGACGGGGAATCCGCGCTTCTTGGCGGTTTCGTGTGCGAAGAGCGAAGCGGCGTAGTTTCCGCCGACCTTGATATCGCCGGTACCGAGCGGTGCGGCGCGGTCGTACTCGTCGAGGATGAGTGCCTTCACGGGTTTCAAGCCGCCTTTGTAGTAGGCGCCGGCGGGGACGACCATCATGACGAAGGTATAGCCGGCGGAGGGCGAAACGCCGATTTGCGGAGCGGTACCGATGAGGAGCGGGCGCACATAGAGGGAGCCGCCGGTGCCATAGGGCGGAATGTAATCCACATTGGCGGCGACGACGCGATCGAGGGCCTCCAGGAACATTTCGACGGGTACGGGGGCCATGCACGTGCGGAGAGCGGTGCGCATCATGCGTTCGGCATTTGCCTGCGGGCGGAAAGCGGCGATTTTTCCGTTTTTCTGGCGAAAGACTTTGAGGCCTTCGAAGCATTCCTGTCCGTAGTGCAGGCAGGACGCGGCCATGTGCATTTTCAGGTAAGGTTCCTTTACGAGCGTACCGGCGTCCCATTTTCCATCTTTCCAAACGTATTCGATGTGACAGGCCGTGTCGCGGTATTGAAAACCGAGGTTATTCCAATCAAGATTGACGGACATAGGGTACTCTTTCTGTAAAAAATCGCACATTGCGAATGCAATATACTTACTGAAAAAGCATTCTCTTCTTTTCGGTCGAAAATTGCAAGAGTGGAGTGCGGACGGGGCAGGGGCGGTGGGGCGCAGGGGCCTGCGCCCGGCAAAACCCGAGGGAGACGGCCATGGGAGCGCGGGGGGGCGTGCGGCAAGCGGGCGGGGCACGCGAGTGGCGAGCCGCCACGGGCAGTGGCGAGGAGCGCGGGCGAGGTGGCGAGCCGCCACGGGCGAGGGGGCCGTTAGGAATAGCGGAGGGAGCGGAAGAGGGTGTCGAAGAGGAAGGCGATTTCGGCCCAAGAGAGGACGGGGATATCGGTTTCGGCATGGTTTGCGATCATGCCGGAGAGGGATGGGGTTGCGCGCAAGGCTTCGAGCAAGGGGGCGTAGTCGTGGACGAGGAGCGCATTGCGGCCGTTTTGGAAGATGAGATTGGCTCGTCCGTCGAAGCCGATATAGGGCTTTTTCCAGCGTAGATATTCTTGGAGTTTTGCGTTGCAATCCTGGTCGGCGGTACAGACGAAGGCGTCGGCTTGGCGCATGATATCGAATTGCCGTTCTTTGGAGACGAAGCCGAGGAAGATGCAATTGGGGGATGCGTAGCGGTCGAGATAGGGATAATGGCGTCCGGTGAGATAGAGTTTGATGTCGGATGGGACGTGGCGCATGGCCTTGCAGATATCGGCGGTCTGTTTCCAGCGGGCCTGATCGCCGGTATAGACGATTTTGAGCGCACCCTCGAGACGGACGGCATTTTCTTCGGAGGGGGGAAGCAGTTCGAGGGGATCGGCGCCGTTGGGGATATAGGTTGCTTCGACATTCCAGGAGCGGCCGCGGGCCTGGAGGAAGCGCGAAAGGGTCACGACGTGATCGGAGCGGGTTACGATGAGGTGCTCCATGGCATTCATGAGAAACCGGCCGGGCCAGCCGAGTTTATCGCCCCAAATATCGCCGTAGGCGTCGTCCCAGCCGTGGACGATGGTGGCGGCGCGGGCGGCGGCGCCGGCGGCACCGGGGAGGAGGCGGCAGAGGATCGGATGGAGGGCGGTGAAGGCGCCGTAGGTATAGATGATATCGGGCTTGAAAGCGGCGATTTTTTGTCCGAGCGCACAGATGGACCGGGTGGTGTGGCGTCCGGTCCAGGCGACGTCCCATCCATGCGTATGGTAGAGGTGTCGCATGATGGCGCCGAGTGTATAGGGCTGGCGGCGGGCGTGTTCATCGACATCCTGGATTGATTCGTACCAAGGGGCGTTTTCGCTGGAAGCGATCAGGATGCGCCATTGTGCGGGGGCAGTGCGCGGCGTGGGCGGCGAGCCGGGGGGCGGGTAGGTCGGGAGTGGCGAGGCGCCACGGCCGGAAGGCGAGGCGCCACGGCCAGTAGGCGAGGCGCCACATTGCGCGGGGGCGGTGAGTCGCCGTTGGCAAGGGTGGGCGGTGGGGCGCAGGGGCCTGCGCCCGGCAAAACCCGAGGGAGACGGCCATGGGAGTGCGAGGCGGTTGAAGGGTGTTTTTTTCAGGGCATCGGCCCATTCGGCTGCGGTGGAGAGGACATATCCGGCGGTGATGGAGCGGATGGCGCGCCACTGCTGAAAGAGGGCGACAGGCAGGAGGGGGGAGAGGCGCTTGCGAATGGTGCGCAAGGGGAAGGCGACGCGAAGACGGCCATCGGGGTAGGGCCAGAAGTCGTGACGGCCGGCGTAGCCGTTGGCGATGCAGACGGTAGGGGCGCCGGAGAGGGCGGCGAGATGTGCGGGGGCGGAATCGTTGGCGATGACGAGAGAAGCACCTTGCATCCGGCGTGCCAATTCGGGTAGGGAGATTGAGCCGATCCAATTTTGGATTCGGGGCGATTGGAGGCGTGCGAGGGGGCTGGCGAAGGGGCGAATGGCGTCGCTTCCGCCGGCGAATGCGATGGTTGCGGACGTGTGGCGGAGGAACCAGCGGGCGAGTTGCAGCCAGACGGCGCGGCGGGGCATTTTGGACCAATGGCTGGCGGCGGGGCAGAGGATGACGAGCATCGTGTCGGTGTCGGGGTCGGGAGTCCCGACAGCCGGTTGTTTTCCAAGGTGGGACGTTTGATCGCCGATTCCAACCACGGGAGGAAGTTCGAGTTCGAGTTTTGGGGTGCAGGGTTCGCCGGTCAGGGCTGAAACGAAATCGCAGTTCCGGGAAAAGACGAATGATTCCGGGACGGGGATATGGCAAGCGGCGAGGCCGGGGAATTGCGGCGGGCGCGCCGGGAGCAGTCGTGTATAGGCCGCGTCGCCCGGAAGGGGAGAGGGCGCGGCGGGTCCGATGAGCATTGGGGCGAGACCGGAGAGAAAGTCATCGAGAAACCGATCGCGGTAGAGGCGAGCGGAGATGATTTCATCGAAGTGCAGATTCCGGATGGTCTCGCGGATCGGGCGTTGCCGGTTGGCAATTCGTTTGCGGCGAATGGGTGGAGGGAGGAGGTTTTCGAGAGAAGTGCCGAAGAGGGAGGAGGCGTTTTCGATCCAGATCCATTCATCGGCGAGGGCGGCATCGAACGCCATGGCGATCTCTCGCCAGACGGCGTTTCCAAGGATCGTCAGGCGGGCATTGCGGTAGGCGGCGCTTTCGCGCAGGGCGCGAAGCGTATTGCGGAAAAGCAAATAATCCCCGATTCGATCCAGTTTCACCAAGAGAACCCGCCGTTGCCGTTGCGCGGCGGCGCAAGGCGGCGGCGGGTTTTTGGAAGCCGGGGCGAAAAGGAGTCGGGGAAGCTTCACGGCAATCGGTTCTGCTTACAGCCGAAAGCCGAATTCGGGCTTTTCGGGAAGGGCGGCGAGCACCTCGGCGATGAGCTTTGAGCAGGCTTCGAGATCCTTGAGCGAAATCGTTTCGACGGCGGAGTGCATATAGCGCAAGGCGATGCTGAGCTGCACGACGGGGACGCCGGCGCGCGTATGGCGCATGGTAAAGGCGTTGGTGCCATTGCCGCGGGGGCGGGCCTGCACCTGCAAGGGAATCTCGTGTTTTGCGGCGATTTCCTTGACGAATGCGACGAAAGCCGGGTCGTAGTTGGGGCCGACGCCGATGACGGGACCGGCGCCGAGTTTGAGTTCGCCGTTGAGTTTCGGATTGGACTGTGGCGCATCGCTGGCGAAGGTGACATCGACGCAGATTCCGAGCATCGGATCGATGCCGTAGGCGGCGACGCCGGCACCGAGGAGCCCCAGTTCCTCTTGGGTCGAGCAGACGAAGTGTGCGGCGACGTTGAGTGGACGGGCCTGCAAGCGGCGCAAGGCATCCATGATGACAAAGACGCCGCAGCGGTCGTCGAATGCGCGGGCGCTGACGATATCGGAGAGAAGGGGGCGCCATTCGGCCTCGACGACGCCGAAGGTACCGATGGGGGCGGCCTTTTCCGCCATATCCGCGGAAGAAGCGCCGATATCAATCCACAGGTCGGAGAGTTCGCCGACGCCGCTATCGCGCTCTTTGGCGGTCATCAGGTGAATCGGCTTGCGGCCGATAACGCCGTTGACGAGGCCATTGGGACCGTTGAGGATGATGCGTTCGCCGGGGAGGAGTTGCTTATTGACGCCACCGACGGTGGAGAAATAGAGGAAGCCGTTGGAATCGATGTATTGGACGAGGAGGCCGATTTCGTCGCAGTGTGCGTCGATCATGACGCGGCAAGGAGCGGAGGGGTTTCGCACGACATGGAGGTTGCCGAGCGGATCGAGTTTGATGGAATCGGCATAGGGTTTGGCGAATTCGGCCACGATGCGCTGGCCGGCGACTTCGGCGCCGGACGGGGTGATGGCGTGGCAGAGATTTTTCAGCAGAGAAAGAGAATCCATGGTAGATGGGATGATGGGAACAAGGGTTGAAAACAGCGCCTAAGCAGAAGGCGAAAGGGGATTTGTTACGGGAGAGGGGCACCGGCGGGCGTCACGACGGGCGGCGCAATCGGAACGATGGGGGTGAAGACCGGTTGCGGGAGAAAGGTGAGGAAGCGAATCCGGGCACGGAGGCAACGGGGTTTGGCGCCGGAAGCCAGTTCGATGGCGGTGATGCGGTGTCCATCAGCGATGGCGGCATTGATGGCGCGCGCGAGGTTGTCGGGGGGGATGTTTTGGCAGGCGAGTTCGGTGGTGCGAATGCGCAAGCCGGAGATGGGAAGACGCCGTTCGGCCTCGGTGACAGATGGCTGGGTGTCGGAATAAGGGGAGAAGATATCCGCCGGTTTGAAGCGTGGCGGGCGCGTATCGAGGCGATCGAGGATATTGATCCGGCGCTCGTTGTATTGGCGCAGGCGTTCGAGATCGGGGGAAAGGGAAGCGGTTTCGGCGCGGACGGTGGCGATGCGGGCCAGCTGTGCCGGAAAGGTGCGGCGCAAGCCGAACGTAGCTAGCAGGAAAGCGAGGGAGACGATGCAGAGCGTGGCCGGAAGGAAGAGCGGATGAGCTCGCAAGGCGAAGGAGGGTTTCATTCGGAACGTCCTCCGGCGTGTATGAAAAAGGAGTAGGAGCCATCTGGTTCGGCATGCGGCTTTTCGTCGGGGTTGGCGGAGATGCCGGAAGCGGCGAGGGCTTGGAGGAAGGAGCGGATTGCCTCTTGCGAGGGAGCCTTTCCGGAGGCGGCGAAGCCTTCGTCATCGAGGCGAAAACTTGCGAGGCGGACATGGGCGTCGCGTGCGGCCTGCAGGATGGCGGGAATATGGGGCGTCGCATCGGCCTGGAGGAGCATGGGATCGATGGAAGCGGTGGCGGCATCCCGCGCGATTTTGGCGGCGGCCTTTCCGCGGGCGGAGACGGGGGCGCCGGCCAGCTCGGTCAGGGCGGCGGTGCGATTGCGCCGTGCGGCGGCGAGATCGTTTTCGAGAGAGGCGTGAGTCCGGACGGCGGAAAGGAAAGCGATGATGGAGCAGAGCAGAAAGAGGGCTGATGAGCAGAGGGCGCAGAGGCGGGGTCGGCGATTGGAGGCGGGGCGGGCGTTTTCGCCGGTGCGGAAATTGAGGGAATCGAGCGCCGGAGCGGTGAGGGCGCGGGCGAGGAACGATTCGGGGGTAGAGACGGGATGGACGGAGGCTGTCGCGGGGAGAAGCGGGCGGAGGGAATCGGCCAAGGAGGCGGCAGAGGTGCCTGCGACGGCGATGGAGAGCGCATCGGGGAGTCCGGCAAATGCCATGCGGAGATGGCGTAAGGCGACTGGGGCCGGTGAATCTGCGGAGAAGGTCGTGACGGAAGAGAGGCGCGATCCGAAACCGGTTGCAAGGAGGGTTTTCCCGGCGGTGGCGAGGAAGAGTGCGCGCGGTGTTTCATGGGGCAGCGGCTGTTCCTTCACGAGCTGCAACCAGGCGGCGGGGCCAGGCGGAACGAGGCGTGCGGGGTCGCATCCGGCCGACTGGAGTTCGTTCAGGCGCGTTTGCAAATCGGTGATCCGGACAACATGAGCGAGGACGCGCGCGGGGTTTTGGGCATCGATTTTCCGCTCCGTTTTTTCCGGCATTGTGAAGTGATAGTGGCATTCCCGGAGAGGAAAGGGCAATCGCACCGCGAGCAGATTCGGGAGGATCGCATTCAGCTTCGAGGACGGGAAGAACGGGACTTCCAGCGGAACAAGCAATGTGGTGCCGGGGTGAAAGGCGGCAGTGACATCGGCGGAGCCGTCTTTGAGGGCTTGCCGTTGTTCGGGTGGGAGCGTCGGGAGGGATTGTGCGGCTTTCCCTTGCCACACCATTGTCAGGGGCGGCTGAATGGGAAGGGAATCATCAAAGCCGAAACGGAGATGCGACATAGAAGCGTTCTAATATCAAGTAGGCGTAAAGTATCCCATATCTGCCGCCGTTTGTCCACAGGGGTGGCGAGCCGCCACGGGGTCGGGAGGCCCGACAGCCAGTGGGCGAGCCGCCACGGGGCAATGTGGTGTGCGCGGCTCTGCCGCGCAGGTGCCGCAGACGGGACTGCGGCATGCAAAACGCTCAGAGGGTGCAGGATGCAAAGCCGGGAACCGAGCCGTGGGGCTCGGGCGGCGCGAGAGGCGAGCCGGCGGGGAGGTCCGGCGAGCCGGCGGGGAGGTCCGGCGAGCCGCTGCTGGGGCGGGAGGTCCGACAGCCAGTGGGCGAGCCGCTGCTGGGGCAATGTGGTGTGCGCGGCTCTGCCGCGCAGGTGCCGCAGACGGGACTGCGGCATGCAAAACGCTCAGAGGGTGCAGGATGCAAAGCCGGGAACCGAGCCGTGGGGCGCGGGCGGCGCGAGAGGCGAGCCGGCGGGAAGGCCCGGCGGGCGTCACGGGCAGTGGGCGAGCCGCTGCTGGGGCGGTGCGGGGCGTCTGGTAAAAGAAAAAGGCCGGCGGGAGAGCCGGCCTTTTGCGAGGAAAATTTTGGGGAGGGGTTATTTTCCTTGGTAGAAAGCGAATTCCGCCCGACGGTTGGCGCTCCAGGCAAACTCGTTGTGGCCGGGGTTTGCGGGGCGTTCTTCGCCGTAGCTGATGGTTTGGATGCGGGCCGCATCGATTCCGCGGTCGGCGAGGGCATTGCGAACAGCCTGGGCACGGAATTCGCCGAGGGAGATGTTGAATTCGTTGGTACCGCGTTCATCGCAGTGGCCTTCGACCATCAAGACAACAGTCGGATTGGCGGAAAGGAATTGGACGACGGCGTCGAGTTTTCCGGATTCCATGGAAGGAATGACGGATTGGCCGTAATCGAAGTAGAGCGGCGCGATATTGGCGGGTGCGGCCACGGGGGGAAGCTGATCGAACCGGGCACTGGAGAGGGGCGTATCGCCGACACTGTTGAGGTCGTCGTACTCGGCGATGAGATCGCCGCCTCCAATGGTATCATCGAAACCGGGATTATTGTTCTTGGTGCTCCGGCAACCGACGGCAAGGAGGAGAGCGAGGGCGAGAGAAGAGAGAAGAAGGGTATTGGCTTTCATTTGTTGCAAATGATAGTAAAACAGAGCGGAAAAGGCAACCGGGGACGGAAGAAAAAAGAGAAGCATCCGGAAGGACGGGAGGGATTTACGGGAGGAGGGAAACGTTGTTCTGGGACCAAGACGGCAGATACCATTCGCCCGGGACATTGAAGAGAGGGCGCGGAGGATCGCCAAGCGTATCCAGGACGACAAGCGATTTTCGGTAATTCGCGGTACGGGTGCAGATGATATGCCGTCCATCGGGGGCCCAGGAAGGATCCTCGTAGTCGCATCCATCGTTGGGCGAAACGAGAGTCGGAACGGCGAGGCGCGGATCGATTGTGGCATCGATGGTGTAGATGCAGTAGCGTCCGGCGGTACGGCCGCAGAAGGCGATTTTCCCGTTGTTGCCCCATTCGGGGGCGACATTTTCGCGGATATGGTTTGCGTAGACGAGACGTTTCGGGCTGCTGCCGGCGGAAAGGGATTGGATGACGCAGTGCGGGATCTTTCCGGCATCGGTCACATAGACGAGGGAGCGTCCATCGGGGGACCAGGAAGGGGAGGCCTCGTTGCCGCCCTGGCGGGTCAGGCGATCGAGGATGCGGCCATCTTGCGCATTTACGAGATAGAGGTCGACGGTTCCGGCGTAGGAGAGGATGATGGCGGCGCGATCGCCGTGTGGAGAAACGACGGCGCCCTGGTTCATGCCTGGCTTGGCGGAGAGGCGGGAACGGCGGTTGTCATTGATGTTCACCGTATAGGCGGCGGGGACGCCGGAGAGCCAGGACGTGTAGGTGAAAGCGTTGCGGTTGGGGATCCAGTTTGGAGAGAGGCACGGCTTGCGATCGGAGGTCAACTGGCGGATTCCGGCGCCATCGGCATCGCAAACATAGACTTCGGTCGAACCGCCGCGGCGGCCGATGAAAAGGATTTTGGAGGATGCCATGGACGGGTTGCCGGTGATTTCACGGATCAGCGTATCGGCGAGCGAGTGGGCGGCATCGCGGAGCTGCCGGAAATCGGCCTGTTGCTGCCACTGGTTGGCGCGCGTGTCGGCGAGCCAGGAGGCGCGGAGGGACACGGCGATGCCGGTCGGGGTTCCGCGAACCATTCCATCGAGCGTGACGGCTGCCTGCGTCTGATCGGTGGGGCGGAAGTAGCCGCTCAGCAGAAGATCGTTTCGAAGGATGGAGATGAATTCCTGTGCGGCGGTGGAGGCGTCGCCGCGGAAGTTCTGAAAGCTGATGGAGAGTTTTCCGGCCTGTTCGGCGGTACCGGAGACGGTAATCGTGGCAGCCTGCGCGGTGTGGGCGGGGAGAATGGCGAAGGCGAGAAAAAGGAGTAGAACATGCAACATGGCAGCGAGAGAAAAGAGCGGTTTAGGTCGAAAAGTCCATTGATTGAAGCATAGCAAAGAGAAGAAGGGCAATCAAGCCGGGAAGCATCGGTTTTCCGGCTTGTGCAGAGGTGTTTTTCCGGGGATTTTGGCCTGATGGAAAGGGGCGTTAGGCGCTGATTTTTTCCGTTTTCGGCAAGTTGGCTTGCATTTGCGGCGGGTTTTCCCTAGAATTGTCGAATCAAATCGCACGTGTGTGCGACTTTACATTGCAAGGAGAACACATGATTTATTCCCAGGAAGTTCAGCATATGTGCCCTGTGGCCAAGGGGTGCAACCATGGCCCGGCTCCCATTCCCGAAGAAGGTAAGTGGGTTCAGGCCAAGGAAATCAAAGATATTTCCGGCATGACGCACGGTATCGGTTGGTGTGCCCCTCAGCAGGGAGCCTGCAAGCTCTCGCTGAACATCAAGGACGGCATCATCGAAGAAGCGCTTGTCGAGACGATTGGCTGCTCTGGCATGACGCACTCTGCGGCCATGGCATCCGAAATTCTCGTCGGCAAGACGATCCTTGAAGCGCTCAACACGGACTTGGTTTGCGACGCCATCAACACGGCGATGCGCGAGCTTTTCCTGCAGATTGTCTATGGCCGTTCCCAGTCTGCCTTCTCGGAAGGCGGCTTGGCGATTGGCG
This sequence comes from Kiritimatiellia bacterium, assembly GCA_051884735.1. Taxonomy (GTDB): domain Bacteria; phylum Verrucomicrobiota; class Kiritimatiellia; order RFP12; family UBA3636; genus JAEDLN01. Next base: position 11,721 of record JBJEVW010000152.1, read on the forward strand.
CCGGGTTGGAGGATCTCGGCAAGGGACTCCGTTCGCAGGTTGGCACGATGTATGCCACGAAGGCGAAGGGCCCCCGTTATCTGGAGATGGCCGAAGGCTATGTCAAGCAGATCTTTCTCGATGCGCATGACGAGATTTGCGGCTACGAGTTTGTGAAACTCGGGCCGATGATGGAAAACATCAAGAATGGTATGGATGCCAACGAAGCTCTCAAGATGGCTACCGGTTGCTATGGCCGCACGAAGCCCGAAGATGGCGCGGTTCGCTCCATCGATCCCCGCAAGAACTAAGGAAGGAGAGAATATACCATGCCTCTTTTTGAATCGTATGACCGCCGCGAAGCCAATATTCTCGCGGTTTTGAAGAAATACGGCATCAACTCTATCGAGGAGTGCCGCACCATCTGCACGGAGAAGGGTTTCGATCCGTACAAGATTACGGAAGAAACGCAGCCGATTTGCTTTGAGAATGCAAAATGGGCCTACACGGTAGGTGCCGCCATTGCCATCAAGAAAGGTTGCACGAAGGCTGCCGATGCCGCCGAAGCCATTGGCGAAGGTCTCCAGAGCTTCTGCATCAAAGGATCGGTTGCGGACAACCGCAAGGTCGGTCTTGGACACGGCAATCTCGCCGCCATGCTTCTGCGGGACGAGACCGAGTGCTTCTGCTTCCTCGCCGGGCACGAGTCGTTTGCTGCGGCTGAAGGCGCCATCAAGATTGCACTCAATGCCAACAAGGTTCGCGGCAAGGATTTGCGCGTGATTCTCAATGGTTTGGGCAAAGATGCGGCCTACATCATCTCCCGCATCAATGGCTTTACCTATTGCAAGACGGAATTCGATCCGTATTCCGAAACGGTGAAGGTTACGGAAGAGAAGCCCTTCTCCAACGGTCCCCGTTCGAAGGTCAAGTGCTACGGTGCGGACAATGTTCCCGAGGGTGTTGCCATCATGAAGATGGAGGGTGTCGGTGTTTCCATCACCGGAAACTCCACGAACCCGACCCGATTCCAGCATCCGGTTGCCGGCACCTACAAGAAGTGGTGCGTCGAGAATGGCCGCAAGTACTTCTCCGTCGCATCCGGCGGTGGTACGGGCCGTACGCTGCACCCGGACAACATGGCTGCCGGTCCGTCGTCCTACGGCATGACGGATACGATGGGTCGCATGCATTCCGACGCCCAGTTTGCCGGCTCTTCGTCGGTTCCTGCGCACGTCGAGATGATGGGTCTGATCGGCATGGGCAACAACCCGATGGTCGGCGCGACGGTTGCCGTTGCGGTTGCCGTTGAGGAAGCCATGAAGAAATAAGCGCGTTTCGCCTCGCCTATTTTCGTACGAGCATCGCCGTCCGGTTTTCCGGGCGGCGATGTTTTTGCGATTTGCGGGCGGTGAGCCAGTGGGGCGCAGGGGCCTGCGCCCGGCAAAACCCGAGTGGCGAGCCAGCCGGGAGGCCCGGCGGCCGAACGGGCAGTGGTGAGCCAACGCGGGCGGAAGAAAAACTCTACTTTTTTATGGTTTCAAAATACGCCCGAAGAAACAACAAAAGTCTATTGGTGGTTTTCTCTTCCCGCTTCCTTAGTCTTTGTGTTCCTATCCATCCTGTCCCACTGCCCGTGGCGGCTCGCCACCTTTGTGTTCCTTTGTGGTTAAAATCGCGCGGCCAAGATGATCGCCCGTGGCGGCTCGCTATCTGCCCGTCAGGGTTCCCGGCTCGGGTCTCCCGGCTCGGCTCCTGAACCATGCGCAATATCGCATACCCGTTGCGGTAGGGCACGATGTCCTCATCGCGCCGCCAACCCGCGCGCCGCGCATACGCGGGGTATTTGTTTCTCGCGGAGGACGCAGAGACGCAGAGCCACCACACCCGCAAAGCCTCACGAAAAAAGAACACAAAGGAACACAAAGACCATTACGCTGAAGGGATAGGAACACAAAGGCGGTGAGCCACCGCTGACGAGAGGGCCGCCACGGGACCGCAAGGGAAGCGCGAGGTGGCGAAGGAGGGGCGATAGGCGATAAACAAAACACGGCACGTTTCGAAGGAAAGTGCCGTGTTGGAAGAATTCCGAAAAGGGGATATCCGGTGTTTTCGGTTTAGCCGTATCTCTTCAATTTAGGCCATAGGTATAGTCGTTTGGGGTGTTGCGGGAAGA